>NZ_JBIVRD010000017.1:0-170567 GCF_044755565.1 Kitasatospora sp. NPDC092286
GTGAAACGGAGGTCGTCGCCGTGTCCGGCAGATCCCCATGTGGGTGACCAGATCGAACAACCTCAAGCCGATCACCGGAGGTAAAACGACAAGCTGAGCCGGCGGGCGTCCGGGGCCGGGCACCCGGGGCGGCCGGTCCGGGCGTGGCGCCCCCCTCCGGTCCAGGTGTCCGAACTTCGGACTGTGTTCGAACTGACACCCGGTCACGCCTTGTGATACGTGGGCATTTGCCCGGATTTGCCGGGCGCGTTCAAATCGATCATGCCCGAATTTTGGACAACCACTTCCGTCGCGACATTTCCTTCACTACCTTTCCCACACGCTCTTCCGCCGGGTAACCCCCGGGGACGGGCGCCGCAGGACCGCCAGGGCGTCAAGGACGACACACCGCGGCCCGAGCGCGGTCACCCACCTGCGCGCGACACCTGAGTCCCGGACCGGCGCCGCCGCTCCGGCGACCGCCGCGGAAAGGAATTGCGCGTCGTGACTGCAGAGACCTCCCAGACCCTGGACCGTGGCGTCCGGGTCCTCAAACTCCTCGCCGACTCCGAGCGCGGGCTGACGGTCACCGAACTGGCCGCCCGGCTCGCCGTCAACCGGACCGTCGTCTACCGGCTGCTGGCCACCCTGGAGCAGCACGGGCTGGTCCGTCGGGACATCGGCGGCCGGGCCCGGGTCGGCCTGGGTGTCCTGCGCCTGGCGCACCGGGTGCACCCGCTGCTGCGCGAGGCGGCCCTGCCGGCCCTGCGCAGCCTGGCCGAGGACCTCGGCGCCACCGCCCATCTGACCCTGGTGGACGGCAACGAGGCGCTGGCCGTCGCCGTGGTCGAACCCAGCTGGACCGACTTCCACGTCGCGTACCGGACCGGCCTGCGCCACCCGCTGGGCGAGAGCGCCGCCGGGCGGGCGATCCTGGAGGCGCGCGGGTTCCCCGGCCAGCGCCGGCCGGACCAGGGATTCGTCATCACCCGTGCGGAGGAGCAGTCCGGGGCGTCCGGCGCCGCGGCCGCGCTGCTGGGGCTGAGCGGGATCGAGGGCAGCGTGGGCGTGGTGATGCTGAACGGACTGGTCCCCGAGCGGGTCGGCCCCCGGGTGGTGGAGGCGGCGACCGAGGTGGCCGACGCCCTGCGGTAGTACCCGGCGGGAGTGCCGGGTGTGTTTGGATGCCTCTGTGTCCGACTCCAGGCTGCCCAAGGCCCTGACCGCCCCCCGTACCCGCGCGCTGGCGCTGTGCGGGGCGCTGGTCACCGCGCTGTTCGGCGTGGCGGCCTTCGTCCCGCTGCCGTACACCCTCACCTGGCCCGGCGTGACGGCGGACACCCTCGGCAGCTACCAGGACCGGCCGGTGCTCACCATCACCGGAGCGCCGGTCCGGGCCACCGACGGCCAGCTGCGGATGGTGACCATCTCGGCGACCAGCCCGGGGGAGCGCACCACCTTCTGGCGCTCGCTGCAGGCCTGGTTCGACCGGGACGAGGCGGTCCGGCCGACCGACACCGTCTACCCGCAGGGCAATCCGGCCAAGGCCGAGGAGGTCACCGCCCGGCAGATGGCCGAGTCGCAGAACAGCGCCGCGATGGCCGCGCTCTCCTACCTCCACCTCTCGCCGGACCAGGTGAAGGTGAAGGTCGACCTCGGCGACATCGGCGGCCCGAGCGCCGGCCAGATGCTGGCGCTGGGCATCGTCGACAAGCTCGCCGGGGACGGCAAGGGCGGCGACCTCACCGGCGGGCTGAAGATCGCGGGCACCGGCACCATCGACGACCAGGGCACCATCGGCGCGGTGGGCGGCGTACCGCTGAAGACGCAGGCCGCCGCCCGGGACGGCGCGACGGTGTTCCTGCTGCCCAAGGACGAGTGCACGGACGCCAAGGTGAACACGCCCGAGGGCCTGCGGCTGGTCCCGGTGGGCACGCTGGGGGAGGCCGTCTCCGCGCTGGAGGCGCTCAGGAACGGCGGCGGCGTCCCGAGCTGCTGACGGCCGACGGCGGCCGGACGGCGCGGGTGCCGGGCCGGGCGGCTACTCCGCGGCGGCCTGGTCCACCAGCGGCAGGATCCGGTAGGGCACCGGGTTCTCCAGCGCGATCGCCGTCGAGGACCGGACGATCCCGTCGAAGCCCACCACCCGGTCGATCACCCGTTGCAGATCGGCGTTGGAACGGGCCACGATCCGCACCATCATGTCCCCGTGCCCGGTGATCGTGTGCAGTTCCAGCACCTCCGGCACGCCCACCAGGTGCGCCCGCACGTCCGCGCCCTGCCCCTGGGAGATCTCCAGCGTGGCGAACGCCGTCACCGGGTAGCCCAGCGCCGCCGGGTCCACCTCCGGGCCGAAGCCGCCGATCACCCCCTTCGCCTGGAGCCGGTCCAGCCGCGCCTGCACGGTGCCCCGGGCCACCTGGAGGCGGCGGGAGCACTCCAGCACCCCGATCCGGGGCTCCTCCGCCAGCAGCCGGATCAGCCGTCCGTCCAGCGGGTCGATCGCGTCGTTGCCGCCGCCCGCGCCCGCCGGCGGCGCGGAAGGGCTCGGTGCGGCAGGGGAGTCGGCCGAGCCGGGGGAGCTCGGGGAGTTGGCGGGGGGCATCGCGGGCTCCGTCCTCCGGTGGGCATTCTGTACAGCGGTGCGGCCGATTCTCCCGCCCCGGCGCACACCTTGACCAGGAGGAAACGGAACAGTTGCGCGGCGGTCGGCTCGGCGCCACCCTCCAGCCACACCCCCGTGAGCCGGTCCCCGCACCGCGCCCGGGCTGATCGTGGTCCCGTACGCCTACCGGGAGGGCCGTCATGACCGACACCGCCGCCGAACCCGTTCTGCTCGCCGCGGGCCGGGAGGAGCCCGACCTCGTCCCGATGGGGCGCGCCGACGCGGTGGTCTTCGCGGTCGGGGACGCCGAGCGCGCGGCACGTCGCTACGCCGCCGCGCTCGGCCTGCGATGTACCGCCTACGCGGGGCCCGGGACGGGCGAGCCGGAGACCGTCTCGTACGTGCTGCGGGCGCCCGGGACGCGGTTCGTGCTCACCTCGCCGGTCCAGGTCGTCGGCCCGCGCGGGCGGGAGCTGGCCGCGTACCTGGCCCGGCACGGCGACGGGGTGGTGGACCTGGCGGTGGCGGTGCCCGACGTCCACTACGCGTACGACTTCGCCGTCGACCGGGGCGCCGGCTCGCTGGCCGAGCCGTACGAGGTGCGGGACCGCTACGGCACGGTGGTGCTCGCCGCGATCAGGGTGCCCGGCGGCACCCGGCACACCCTGGTCGACCGCTCCCGCTACACCGGGCCCTATCTGCCCGGGTACCTGCCGTTCGAGGGGTGGTGACGGGAGGTCAGCGGATCACCGGGTCGACAATCGGCGGGTGGCCGTTCCAGTAGGCGATGACCGAGTTGGTCTGGTCGTCCTTGGTGAAGTCCACCCGCAGCCACTGCTCGCCGTTCCAGACCCGCATCGTCCAGCCGGGGTCCGGTGTGGCGGAGACCAGCGAGGCACTGTCCGACCGGATGTCCAGGGCCACCTTGCCGCCCGGGACCGGGTAACTGCGCACGGTGGACGTGGGGGTGGCGGTCGGTACGGGCCGGCGGGAGGAGGGCTGGGCGGTGGCCGCGGTGACGGGACTGCGCTGGGTGGTCGGGGCGGCGGGCGTGGACGGCGGGGCGGGCGGCTGGGGCTGGGGCGTCGACGGCGCCTGCGTCTGGGCCTGCGCGGACGTGGGCGTCGGCGTGGGTGTCGGCCTGGTCCCGCTGGAGGCCGGGGAGGGCAGTGGCAGCGCCGTCGGCTGCTCGAACGCGGCGCCGGTCAGCACCGCGTGCACGCCGAGCCAGGACAGCGCCACCGCCGCCCCGGTGGCTGCCGCCCAGGCGCCGAGCTGTACCAGTCCGTTCCGCATCGTGCGCACATCCTGCCGTATCCCGGGGCGCGGCAGGTGGGCACCCCTGCTATTCGGCAGGGTAGTTGCACAAAACCCCGGCCGCGGGCCGGACCGGGTCCGGCCCCGCCCGCGGCCGGGGCCGGACCCGACCCCGAGGTACAGACCATTGCATGCCGATGGCGTACCGTGCAGCCCCATGGCAACAGTGCTCGTGGTCGAGGACGACCCCTTCGTACGCTCCGCCCTCATCCGGCACCTGGCCGACACCGGCCACGCGGTCCGCAGTGTGGGCACGGCACTTGAGGCGCTGCGCGAGGTCGCCCAGGTCGGCTGTGACCTGGTGATCCTCGACCTCGGCCTGCCCGATCTGGACGGCAGCGAGGCGCTCAAGATGATCCGCGGCCTGACCAATGTGCCGGTCATCATCTCCACCGCCCGCGACGACGAGACCGAGATCGTCCGGCTGCTCAACGACGGCGCCGACGACTACTTGGTGAAACCTTTCTCCGGTGAGCACCTCAGCGCCCGGATGGCCGCCGTCCTGCGCCGGCTCGGCGGCGGCGTGGCCCCCGTGGCCCAGGTGCTCAGAGTTGGCGGGCTCGCCATCGATCTCCAGCGGCGCGAGGCCGCGCTGGACGGGCGGCCGCTGGATCTGACCCGCCGTGAATTCGACCTGCTGGCCTTTCTCGCCGCCCGCCCGGGGGTGGTGGTGCCGCGCAAGGAGATCCTGGCCGAGGTCTGGCGTCAGACCTACGGCGGCGACCAGACCATCGACGTCCACCTCTCCTGGCTGCGCCGCAAGCTCGGCGAGACCGCCTCCAGCCCCCGTTACCTGCACACCGTGCGCGGCGTCGGGGTCCGGCTGGAGGCGGCCGGGCACCCCACCGGTCCCGGGCCGGCCCACGCGGAGCGCCGGACATGAGGAAGTTCGGCCACTCGCTGCGCTGGGCCCTGATCAAGGCCGCCGTGGCCGGTACCACCATGGTCGCGCTGGCCTTCCTCATTCCGCTCGGGCTGATGGTCCAGCAGACCGCCCGCGACCGGGCGTTCACCGCGGCGGAGCGTCAGGCCGCGGCCCTCGGCCCGGCGCTCGCCATCACCACCGGCCAGGAGGCCATCACCCGCGCCGTGGCCAGCACCGACGCGGGCGCGCAGCGCCGGATGGCGGTCCACCTGCCGGCCCCGGCGCGGACCGCCGCCGGGGCGGACGGCACGGCGGCCACGGCACCGGCCGCGGTGCCGGGCGTCCTGCCCGGCGCGGCACCGACCGCGGTGCCCGGCGTGCCCGCCGCGGCGGGCGGGGAGCCGGCCGGCGCGGGTGAGGGGGGCGGGCCGACCATCGGCGACGCCCACGCGCTCGCCGCCGACGTGGCCAGCGCCGCCGGCCAGGGCCGCTCGTTCACCGTCGAGGTGCCCGGCGGCTTCGCGCTGCTCCAGCCGGTCGCCGTCGACACCGGCCGGACCGCCGTGGTCGAGGTGTTCGTGGCCGACGTCGACCTCACCCGGGGCGTCTCCACCGCCTGGCTGGTGCTGTCCGCCGTCGCACTCGCCCTGGTCGCCATCTCGGTGCTGGTCGCCGACCGGATGGGCGCGCGGATCGTCGCCTCCGCCCGCCGGCTGGCCGGCGCCGCCCGTTCGCTCGGCGCCGGCAACCTCGCGGTCCGGGTGCCCACCGACGGCCGGCAGACCGCCGGCAGCCCCGAGGAACTGCGCGAGGCCGCGCACGCCTTCAACGCCATGGCCGACCGGGTCGTCCACCTGCTCGCCGCCGAGCGGGAGCTGGCCGCCGACCTGTCGCACCGGCTGCGTACCCCGCTCACCGTGCTGCGGCTCAACGCCGCCTCGCTCGGCGAGGGCGACGCCGCCGACGCCACCCGGCACGCCGTCTCCCAGCTGGAGCGCGAGGTCGACCAGATCATCCGCTCGGCCCGCCGGGCGCCCGAGGACGCGCCCGCCGTCACCGTCGGGTGCGACGCCGCCGAGGTGATCCAGGAACGGGTCGGCTTCTGGTCCGCGCTCGCCGAGGACGAGGGCCGCCGCTGGCAGCTCGCCGGCGCCGACCAGCCGGCCCCCGTCCCGGTCCAGCGCGGCGACCTCGCCGCCGCCGTGGACGCGCTGCTCGGCAACGTCTTCCGGCACACCGCCGTCGGCACCGCCTTCTCGGTGGACGTGCTCGCCGCCGACAGCTCGGTCATCGTCCTGGTCGGCGACGCCGGCCCGGGCTTCACCGACCCCGAGGCCGCCCTGCAGCGCGGCCAGGGCCACGGCGGCGAGGGCTCCACCGGCCTCGGTCTGGACATCGCCCGCAAGCTCGCCGAGGCCACCGGCGGCGATCTCGCGCTCGGCCGCTCCGCCGTGCTCGGCGGCGCCGAGATCCGGCTGCGGCTGGAGGCGCGCCCCGACGGCGCCCCGGCCCGGGCCGGCCGCCGCCGCAGCCGCAGCGCGCTGTTCCAGCGGTGAACCCCGGCGACGCCCCCGGCCTCTTTCTTAAGCGGGCCCTAAGGGACCTGTACCCCTCGCTCAGCAGGCCGGTTCCGGTCCTCGGGCACCGCTAGCGTCGTCCGCGCCGGTCACCCGACCGAGCCGGGTCGCAGGCCCGCGACGGGTCCACGCACCCTCGCCCGGCCGCTGCGGCCCCCACCGGCCCCACCTTGCCTCCCCCACCCTTTCGGGCGGGGAGGTTTCCCAGCGGAGGTACGCCCCTATGACGACCCAGCCCAACCGCCGTCCAGGCCGCCGCCGACGCAGCCGCAAGGGGACCGTCATCGGCGCCTCGGCGGTCGCCGCCGCGCTGGTCGCGGGCGGTGTCGTCGTCCTCGCGTCCTCGGCCAGCGCCGCCTCGCTGGGCGCCGTCTACAGCCGCACCAGCACCTGGGACGCCGGCTACACCGGCCAGTACCTGGTCACCAACCCCGACAGCGGCGCGATCGAGGACTGGACGCTCTCCTTCGACCTGCCCGCCGGAGCGAAGATCGACTCGCTCTGGAACGCCACCTTCAGCGCCACCGGGCAGCGCATCACCGTCAAGCCCGAGTCGTGGAACAAGCGGCTGGAGCCCGGCAGGAGCGTGGTGGTCGGCTTCGTCGCCCAGGGCTCCGGCGCCGCCCAGGGCGAGCCCGGCAACTGCCTGATCAACAACGTCTCCTGCAAGGCCGGCGACGGCACCGCGCCCACCCCCTCGGGCCGGCCGACCACCTCGCCCAGCGCCAGCGCCACCGCGACCGCCGTCCCGACGTCGGCCACCCCGACCGCGACGGCCCAGCCCACCACCGCCCCGCCCAGCCCCACCGCCACCGTCAAGCCCACCACCCCGGCGCCGACGCCGACCACGGTCCCGACGCCCACCGCGACCGGCACGCCCGTCCCGGCCACCGGCGCCGGCTTCGCCCCGTTCGTGGACACCTCGCTCTACCCGCCGTACGACCTGGTCGCCACCGCCAAGGCGAGCGGCGTCAAGAACTTCACCCTGGCCTTCGTGGTCTCCGGCGGCGGCTGCGTCCCCAAGTGGGGCGGCGTCAGCGACCTCTCCGCCGACGCGGTGGCCGCGCAGATCGGCGCGCTGCGGGCGATCGGCGGCGACGTCCGGGTCTCCTTCGGCGGTGCCAACGGCAGCGAGCTGGCCCTCGCCTGCTCCTCGGTGGCCGACCTGACCGCCGTCTACCAGAAGACCGTCGACACCTTCGGCCTGACCAAGATCGACTTCGACGTGGAGGGCGGCGCGATCGGCAACACCGCCGCCAACACCCGCCGCGCCCAGTCCATCGCCCAGCTGCAGAAGAACGCCGCGGCCAAGGGCAAGGCCCTGGACGTCTCCTACACCCTGCCCGCGCTGCCCTCCGGCCTCACGCAGGAGGGCGTCAACCTGGTCGCCGACGCCAAGAACAACGGCGTCGCGATCGGCGCGGTCAACATCATGGCGATGGACTTCGGCGACGGCGTCGCCCCGAACCCGCAGGGCCAGATGGGCAAGTACGCCATCGCCGCCGCCACCGCCACCCAGGCCCAGGTGAAGAGCGTGCTCGGCCTGGACGACGCGTCCGCCTGGCGCAAGGTCGCCGTCACCCCGATGATCGGCGTCAACGACGTCGCCAGCGAGATCTTCACGGTCGCCGACGCCAAGCAGCTCGCCGACTTCGCCACCGCCAAGCACCTCGCCTGGCTGGCCATGTGGTCCGGCACCCGGGACAAGGCCTGCGACGGCGGCGCCAAGGCGTACGCCGACGCCAGCTGCAGCAGCATCGTCCAGCAGCCGCTGGACTTCACCCGGGCCCTCGGCGCCTACGCCGGCTGACCCGTCGACCGCCCTCCCCCCGGCCCCGGCCGGCCGCGCACCGACCGCAACGGAGCGTGGCCGGCCGGGGCGTTTCCCTCAGGGTGGACACTCTCCGTGACCGAACGGCGCCGGGCCGGGGTGCCGGGCATCCGGTATCGTCGCTGGTTGGTCGAGCGGTGGACGGAGCGGAACAGTGACAGCGGTGCAAGACGAGCGCAGCCCGGTGCGAACCGCACCCGACCCGGCGCCCGCCCCCCTGTCGAACCGGCTGAAGGCCGCCCTCGGCGCGCCCGTCCAGGCCCTGCGCGAGGCGCCGCGCCGACCACTGCTGGCCGTCTCCGCCGTGGCGCTGCTGTCCCTGGTCGTCTACGCCGTCGTCCGGCACTTCGTCCACACCTCGATGGTCGACATGATCGTCTACCGGGCCGAGGGCGCCGCCGTCGCCAACGGCACCGATCTGTACGGACTGCGGGTCACCGAGTGGAACCTCCCCGCGACCTACCCGCCGTTCGCCGCGATGCTGTTCGTGCCGACCACCTGGTTCCCCGTCCCCTTCCTCCGGGTGGCGATCACACTCGGTAACCTCGGGCTGCTCGCGCTGCTCACCCACCTGTCGTTCAAGCTGGTCGGCTGGCCACGCCGGGAACTGCGCCCGCTCGGCGTGATCCTGGTCACCGGCGGCGGGGTCTGGCTCGAACCCGTCTTCACCACGCTGCGCTACGGCCAGATCAACCTGGCCCTGGCCTGCCTGATCCTCTGGGACCTCACCCGCCCGGACGGGCGCCGCAGCAAGGGCGTCGCGATCGGCATCGCCGCCGGCATCAAGCTCACCCCCGGCCTGTTCGCCGTCTACCTGCTGATCACCGGCCGGGTCCGGGCCGCGCTGGTGGCCGGCTTCACCTTCCTCGGCACCTTCCTGATCGGCGCCCTCGTCCTGCCGGACGCCACCTGGGGCTTCTGGACCAAGTACCTCTACGACTCCTCGCGGGTCGGCAAGACCGAGATCGTCGACAACCAGTCGGTGCGCGGCGCCATCGCCCGCCTGCTGCACACCGCCGACCCCGGCACCGTCGCCACCCTCGCCGGCGTCGTGGTCGCCGTGGCCGGTCTCGGCGTCGCCGCCTGGGCCTCCTACAGCTCCCGCTGGCTGCCCCGCGCCGAGGCGTGGGGCGTCTGCTGCGCCGCCGTCACCGCCGTCCTGATCTCGCCGATCAGCTGGACCCACCACTGGGTCTGGTGCGTGCCGATGCTCGCCCTGCTCGCCTGCGAGGCGTCGATCGAGCACGCCCGCCCGGCCGCCGTCCGCAAGCTGCGCTGGCGCGCCGCCTTCTGGGCCACGCTGGTCGCCTTCTTCTCCTTCGCGATGTGGGCCGTGCCGCACCACGGCGACCTCGACCTGCACCTCCCGCCGGCCAGTCAGCTCCCGGCCTCGGTCTACCCCTGGGTCGGGCTCTGCTTCCTGCTGGCCGCCGGGCTACGCATAAGGGCCAGGAGGCGCGCCGCCGGCGCTCCGCTGGTCCGGCTGCCCGGCCAGCGCGGCGGCGGTGGCCACCCGGGCCCCGCGCACGACCGTCAGCAGGCCCCCGCGGCCCGCTGAGTCGTCGGGGCCGCCTGGGCCGGCGAAGCGGTCCGGGCCGCCGGGGTCGTGCGCCCCGGGGGCGCGGCCGGTCACGCGAGCAGCTCGGCGAGCGAACCGTCCAGGTCCAGGGCGGACAGCTCGCTGCCCGGCGGCACCAGCCGGTGCGCCCGCTCCAGCCAGGCCGCGACGGCCGGCAGCGGCGCCTCCAGCAGCGCGTCCCCGGCCGGCGAGCTCAGCGCCAGACAGAGCACGCTGCGCCGGCCCGAGCGGGTCGGCCAGATCCGCACGTCCCCCTGGCCGCACGGCCGGAAGGTCCCCTCGACCAGCAGCTCGCGGGCGAACACCCAGGTGACCGGCGAGCCGGTGTCCAGGTGGAAGGTGATGTGCACCGCGTACGGGTCGTGGCTGCCGTACGACAGCCGGGCCGGGACGGGGACGCTGTGCTCGGGTGAGAGCACCAGGTTGAGTTCCAGCTCGTGCTCGACCACGCTCGTCGCGCGCTCCATGATCGGCTTCCTCTCTGCCTGCGGTTTCGTGCCCGGTTCCGGGCCCTGCCCCCTTTCAGAGCGCGTCCGGGGTCCGTTCTTACTCGGGTTTCCGAGATTTCTTCGCGGACTTCCGTGGACTTCGGTGAGGAGTGGTGAACACGGTGGAGTGAGCGCGTGTTCGTGGGCGCGCGCCGGGGCGACCGCAGGCCGGCCTTACCCCGTTCGAACCCGCTCCGTCCGATGATTGACCAACTTTCCACCTCGGGGCCGCCGAGGCACTACCCTTTGTGACTGTCCGGCGACTGTCCGCCCATGCGGTGGTGCCCCCGAGCGCGCCAACGGCGCAGCCGCCGCCCCGCCCCGGGTCGCCCGCGTGCTCGCCGGGCGCGCCGCATCGGCCCTGCCAGGAAAGAAGACCCCCATGACGGACCGGCCCTTCGTCGGCGGTACGGACACGGCCGTCGGCCCCGCGCCGGGCTACTACCCCGACCCCTCGATCCCCGGCTTCGTCCGCTACTGGGGCGGCACCGCCTGGGTGCCCGGCACCAGCCGGCCCGCCCCCGCGGCGGGTGAGGTGCTGGAGCCGCCCCGGTTCGCGTCCCGCAGGCCGGTGCAGGGGGGTGCCGGAGTGGGTGGCGGTGCGCGGTTCGTGCCGCCGCCGGTGGTGCCGGAGGCCGGCGGGGAGGGGGCGGGGTTGCCGCCGGGGGCGGGATCCGGGGAGGCGTTCGCGGCGGGGTCCGCGGTGGCCGCGGGGGAGACCGGGCCGGTGTACCTGGACCAGACCGAGGGCAGGGCGTCGTTCAGCGTCGGGCCGCCGGTGGAGCCTGCGGGCGGCCCGGTGTTCCTGCCCGCGCGTGGTGAGGCGGGGGCGTCCGCGGCGGTGGGGTACGAGTCCGTCCCGTCGGGCTGGCAGGTCGACCCGCGGACCCAGCGCGGACTGCTGGACACGGGTGACGCGCCGCGCTGGGTCTCCTGGGGCGTGCTGTCCGGGGCCGGCCCGGCTCCGGACTCCGTGGACTCCGCGCACTCCATGGGCTCTCCGGACTCCGAGGGTTTCCCGGAGCTCTCGGGCGTCCCGGGCTTTCCGGGCTTCCCGGGTGCGGGCGAGTGCGTCGCGGACGAGCGCGGGCCGGCGGCCGGATCGGGGGCCGCGCTCGGTCCTGTGCCCGGCCCCGGCGCCGCTTCCGGGCCCGGCGCAGGCCCGGTGGCGGTTCGCTCCGCCGTTCCGGCGGCTGCCGTGCCCGGTCCCGTACCGGCTTCCGCGGCCGCCTCGCCGTCCGCCCCGTCGGTCCCGTCCGCCCCGGTGGGGTCGGCCGAGTCGGTCCCGGTGGTACCCCCTCCTGCCGCAGCCGCCGTCCGGCCGGTGGCGGAGGCCGCCCCGCGCCGCCCGTCCACCGCCCGGCGCCGCCCCGCCCGGCGGACACCCGCCGGCCCGGGGCGCCGGCTGGCCGCCCGGCTGGTGGACACCGCCGTCCTGGCCGTGGTCGCCGCCGCCGCGGGCCTCCCGCTCGGCCGCGAGGTGTCCGCCCACCTCCAGCGGAAGCTCGACCAGGCCCGGATGGCCAGCGTCCTCACCCACCACCAGGTCCAGGTCTGGCTGGTGGACGGCGTGGTGGTGGGCAGGCTCGCCGTTCTCCTCGGCATCCTGGCCTTCGTCGGACTGCTCTACGAGGTGCTGCCGACCGCCCGTACCGGCCAGACCTTCGGCAAGCGCCTGGCCCGGATCCGGGTGGTGGACGCGGCCCCGGCGGCCGCCCGCGCCCGGCTGGGCTTCGGCCGGTCGCTGCTCCGCTGGACCGTCGGGCAGCTCGCGGCCCTGCTGCTGATCGGCCTGGTCTGGCCGCTGCTCGACCGCCCGGCCCGCCGCGGCTGGCAGGACCGGGCGGCGCGCACCCGGGTCGTCCGGGACTAGGACGTGTTGTGCGGGTCGAATAGGCAAAACGGACTAAATATCCCAACCCCATAGAATGCGTGATGTTCTACTCGGGGCATGAGCACCCACGACCCCTCAGGCCCCGAGCCGGAGGGGGGCGGCCAGCCCTCCTTCGACAAGCGGCCCCCGCAGTCGGGCGGCGGCACGCCGGAAGGTAAGCCGTCGGACCCGTACGGAAACCCCCCGCCGTCGTCCGGTGGCCCCGAAGACCGGCCCGGCGCGTACGGCGGTGAGTACGGCGGCGCCCCCGGCGGGTCGCCGTACGGGCAGAGCCCCTACGGCCAGTCGCCGTACGACCAGCCGCCGCCGCCGCCCGGCTACGGCCCGACCGGACACGGCACACCGGGCGCCGGGCCCCTGCCCGGGATGCCGCCGCTCGGCAGCTGGCCCAACCGGATCCTCGCCCGGCTGATCGACTACCTGCTCGTGCAGGTCGTGGCGATCATCGTGGTACTCCCCTTCGCCAGCCTCGGTGACCGCTCCGGTTCGACCGGCGCGTTCTGGCTCGCCTGCGCGCTCTACCTGGTCTACGAGGGTCTGATGCTCAGCCGGGACGGCCAGACGCTCGGCAAGAAGGCGATGAAGATCCGGGTCGCCATGCTGGCCGACGGCAACTCGCCGGCCCCGGCCGCCGCCTGGACGCGGGCCGCCGTCTTCATCGTCCCGGCGGTCGTCTGCTGCGCCGCCCTCTGGTGGCTGATCGACGGCCTGTTCGGCGTCTTCGACAAGCGGTACCGCCAGTGCCTGCACGACAAGGCCGCGAAAACCGTGGTGGTCTCCACGGCCTGAGCGCGAGCCCTTCGGGTCCGGTGCCGCCAGGTGGTGGGTCAGCGCTGCCGGGCGTACTCGTGCCCGGCGGGGCCCGCGGCGGGTGCGGGCGCCTGGGCGGTGGCGCCCGCCGGACGCCGGCGGGCGGCGGTGGACAGCGACAGCAGGGTCACCAGCGTGCCGAGCGCGAGCGCGAAGCCCAGCAGGACGGCGGTCTCCAGGACACCGGTGGCGCCCGAGACGGCCAGCAGCGCCACGGTGGCGGCGACGACGGTGAAGGTGCCGAGGCAGATCTGAGCGGTGGTCGGGCGCGGCATGGCGGTGGTCCTTCGCACGTCGGGGGGAACGGGCGGTGCCGGGGGAGGTGCCAGGAGCCATGCCCGGCACGGGAGTTCGGTACGTTCAGGCTAGCCCGCCGGCTCCGGGGCACAGGGGGCGCACAGGCTCACCCGGGGGTCGTCCGCCCCACTCGGTACGGTGGTCGCGACCCGACCGCCGACCCTCGCAGGGAGAACCGCCGTGCCCATCCCCGCCGACTGGCCCACCACCGAGGCCGAGGCGCTTGCCGAGCAGGAACGGCTGCGCCCGCTCGTCCGGCCGTACGGCGACAGCCCCGCCGCCGACACCGGCGAGCGGCCCGACGAGGCGCTGGTCGCCGGCGTCGACGTCGCGTACGACGACGAGCGGGACCTCGTGGTCGCCGCCGCCGTCCTGCTGGACCGCGACACCCTCGCCGTCGTCGAGGAGGCCACGGCCGTCGGCCGGATCGCCTTCCCCTACGTACCCGGCCTGCTCGCCTTCCGGGAGCTTCCCGCCGTCCTGGACGCCCTGGCCGCACTCACCCGCACCCCCGGCACCGTGGTCTGCGACGGGTACGGCCTCGCCCACCCGCGCCGCCTCGGCCTGGCCAGCCACCTCGGCGTGCTCACCGGCCTGCGCACCCTCGGGGTCGCCAAGACCCCGTTCACCTTCGACCACCGCGCACCGGACGCCGCCCGCGGCTCCTGGACCCCGCTCACCGACCCCGCGACCGGCGAGGAGGTCGGGCGCGCCGTCCGCACCCGGCCCGGCGTCAAACCCGTCTTCGTCTCGGTCGGCCACCGCATCGGCCTGCCCGAAGCCGTCGACACCACCCTCGGCCTCGCCCGCCAGTACCGCCTGCCCGAGACCACCCGCCGCGCCGACTCGCTCTGCCGCCGCGCCCTCGCCGCGCTGCAGGAGAGGACGCCCACGAACTGACCCCGGGTCAGGCGGTGTGGCGTTCACCGGCGATGCCGTTCTGCCGGCCCGGGCCATGTGTTAGACATGTGTTCCCGGGCGCCGCAGAGGGCCGCGCGGGACGAACGTACGGGACGGACGCACGGGGGAGGCGCCGGGAGTGGGCACGGGGACCGGTTCGAGCGGCGGGGCCGGCGGCGGCTACCGCGTCGAGGTCGAGCAGCTGAGGGCGTTCGCCGCCCAGGTCCGGGTACTGCTGGCCGAGTTCCAGCACTACGCCGACGGCACCACGACGCACGGCCGGAGCGGCGTCGGCAAGAACGCCTTCGGCACCTTCGCCGAGGCCACCGAACTGCACGGCCGGTACCAGGCGATGCGGGACGGCCTGCGGGACGTGCTCAACCAGCTCCAGGAAGCCGTCGACGACGCCCAGAAGAAGGCCGAACTCACCGCCACCAACTACGAGGAGCAGGAGCGCCGCACCGCGGGCAGACTCAAACTCGGCGACGACGGCTGGTCGGTGGCGGTCCCGTCCGCCACCAGCGCCGCCGCGTACGCCCGGACGGTGGCCCCGCCCCGGCACTCCGGCGGGAAGTCCGAACGGTGAGCACCGAACAGCCGAGGAAGAGCGGAGGCGACCACCGGTGAACTACACCGACTTCGGCGCGTACAGCCACGGCCAGCTCCGGAAGATGGCCGAGGCCCTGAACCCCGGCGAGGTCATGGCCGCCAGCGACCCCTGGCGCCGCGCCGCCGACACCCTCAAGGCGATCCGCACCACCCTCACCCGCGCCAGCACCGAGGCGGCCGTCAGCTGGGAGGGCAGCACCAGCGACGCCTTCCACACCCGCATGCTCCAGCTCGCCGCCACCATCAACAACACCGCCGCCTACGCCAACGACGCCGCCATCACCCTCAAGGCCATGTCCGAGGCCATCGCCAAGGCCAAGCGCGACATGCCCGAAGAACCCAGCGGCTGGGACCAGTTCAAGGACGGCGTCGGCGACACCGTCTCCTCCCTCTTCGGCGGCGACGACGAGGACACCAAGACCGCGGTCGTCGAGCAGAAGAAGGCCGAAGCCGTCGCGGTCATGCAGACCCTCGCCATGCACTACCGCGTGGCGACACCGATGCTGAAGCCGCCGCCTCCGCCGCCTCCGCCCGGAAAGCGCGGGGACAACCGTGATCCGGTCTCGCAGGACGACCCCACCGGCTCGGCGGCGGTCGGTGCGATGATTGCCGGAACCGCCATGGGCAGTACCGGAACGCCCTCTTCGGTGACGAACAGCCCGGCACCGCAGAGGCGGAAGCCTCCGGACCAACTTGCGGCGAAGCGCCCCGCCGCGTCGGCAGCGGCCGCGCCGACCGACTCCGGGATCAAGGGTGGTGCGGCGCGCACACTGCCGAAGTCTCCGGGCACGACCAATATCGGCCCCGGTGTGGGCATTGACGGTACGAACGCGAGCATCCCCGGTAGGTCCGGCAGCGGTCTTCCTGCTTCGGGCACCCAGATCTCTGGAAACGGCTTCTCGAACCCTGCTGGCCCTGCAGGTGGATCTACGGGTGGTGGTCCCGGGGGCGGGACCTTCGGCAGTGCAGGGGGGACGGTTGTCGGTATCCCCGGTGGGCCCGGGGGACAGAACAAGGCCGGTGCGCCTGGCGGGGAGCCGCCCGGTCGGGAGAACCTCCCCGGTAGGTCCGCAGTGCGCGGCGGTCAGGCCTTTGGTGCCGGAGAGGTCTACGAGGGTGGCTACGGAGCCGGCGGTCGTGGTGCCCCGCGGCTCAGGGACGGCAGCGGACCGGCAGGGCGGACCGGAGGCGTCATCGGAGAGGGCGGTCGCCCGAGTGTTGGGTCGGGCGGGAGACAGGCATTCACCGAAGGCGGTTCCGGCCTGGGCGCCCGGAACCGAGTCAGGGGGGAGCTCGGCGCCGGAACGGGGGGTGGGCTTGCTCCGGGTATGCCGTTCGGCGACGCACAGCGGCGTAAGAAGGACAACGGGAAGGACGGCAAGCGCCCTGACTACCTCGTGGAGGACGAGGAGACGTGGGCGTCGGACAAGCCGACCAATCCGAACGTGGTGGAATGACTTCTGTCCGAAGGAGGACAGGCCGATCCGACCGGTTGTCCCGCAGACCCGTGATCTGCGGGAGGCCTCGCTGAGTGGGGTGACCAGGCTTGACGAGCAGCCGACTGGCGCGCGGTGCAGCTGTTCTTGCCGCTGGGGCCCTGCTGTGGGGAACCGCTGCCGCACCGGCTTTGGCAGACCAGATCCGTGACAAGCAGTGGCCTCTGGCGTTCCTCGAAGCCGAGAGCAAGGTCTGGCCCGTCAGCCAGGGAGAGGGCGTCGTCGTCGGACTTGTGGACAGCGGCGTCCATCAGGACCACCAGGATCTCGCGGGCCAAGTGCTGCCCGGCGCTGACTTCTCCGGGGCGAAGACGGATGGCCGGGTCGACGGTGACGGCCACGGCACCGCGATGGCGAGTCTGATAGCGGGACACGGACATGGCTCAGAAGCGGGGGTCATGGGCCTGGCGCCGAAGGCGAAGATCCTGCCCGTCAAAATGAGATCGAACGGTGAATCACCGGACCTCCAGCAGAACGATCTCGCGCTGGCCATTCGATTTGCGGTCGATCACGGGGCCAAGGTCATCAACCTGTCCGTCGGTGGGACATCGCGGTTTGATTCCCAGGCACGTGCGGCGGTCGACTACGCGGTGTCCAAGGACGTTGTTCTGGTCGGGGCCGCGGGGAACAGCGGCGGGCAGCTTACGCATGTCGACTATCCGGCGGCATTCCCAGGAGTGGTGGCAGTCGCGGCCGTTGATTCCCAGGGACGTGTATGGGAACGGTCTACGCCAGGTCCTGAGACCACGCTCGCGGCCCCCGGTGCCGAGGTCTATCAGGCCACGGCCAAGTCGACATCGAGCTACGGAATCGGTAATGGCACCTCGGACGCCACCGCCTACGTCTCCGCGACGGCCGCGCTCATTCGGTCGAAGTACCCCGGTCTCTCGGCCGGGCAGGTCATCAACCGGATGATCAAGAGCGCGACTCCGCCCGGCGACGGTTCGGCGGTGCCGAATGACCGGTACGGGTACGGGGTGGTCTCTCCGGCGAAGGCGCTGGAGGCCAATCCGGCAGTGGACGGCGGGCCGAAGGAGAACCCGTTGCTGGGGCGGGCGGAGTCCCAGGGGACTCCGCCGGGGGCGACGACGGCCGTTCCCGGTGGGGAGCCCTCCGAGGACGTGACCGAGCCGCCGATGGCCGCGCCGGTGGCGGGGGCGGGCGGGAACCCGGGGATCACGTACACGTTGGTCGGCGCGGGCGGCCTGTTGGTGCTGGTGGTCGCGGGTGTGGCCGGGGCGGTGGCGGTGCGGGCGCGGCGCCGGAGGCGGGCGGTCGTGGTGCCGGGGTACGGCGGGTACCCGTATGCCGGGCCGACGGCGCCCGTGCCGCCCCCGACGCCTCCGGTGCCGCCGTCGGGGAATCCGTATCAGTGAGCGGGGCCGTGCGGCGCGTCCTCCGAAGGAGTAACCCTCCGGGTGAACGCGGTGTCGGCGGATTCGCTCGAAGGCGTGACGCGGGAGGCGGTGGTCGGGGAGGGGGTCAGAGCTTCCGGTACATCACGTGCAGGCCGATGTCGCCCTTGTCGGGGTGGTGGAAGGCCTCGGGGACGGTGGTGAGGATCTCGAAGCCGAAGGACTGCCAGAGCGCGACGGCGCGGTGGTTGGTCTCGACGACGGCGTTGAACTGCATGGCGCGGTAGCCGTCGGCGCGGGCCTGGTCGAGGACGTGGGCGCAGAGGGCGCGGGCGACTCCGCGCCCGGAGTGGCGGGGGTCGACCATGAAGCCCGCGTTGGCGACGTGGGAGCCTGGGCCGGCCTGGTTGGGGTGGCTCTCGGCGGTGCCCAGGACGGTGCCGTCCTCGTCGACGGCGACGAAGGTGCGGCCGGGGGCGGGCCTGCACCAGAGGGCGCGGGCCCGTTCCTCGCCGGTGTCGCGGTCCCAGCAGTACGTCTCGCCGGCGGCGACGATCTCACGCAGGAAGCGCCAGATGGCCGGCCAGTCGTCGGGGGTGGCCTCGCGGATGAGCATGGTGTCCAGCATGGACCGGAGCGCCCCGGTTTGACCAGGGGTTTCCGGCCTGCGGGCGGTCGGTCCGGCCCGGCGGCGGGCTGGCAGTATTTCGGCGGCCGCTGGCGGTAAGGGCGCTGGCCGGGGCGCCGGCCCGCCGTCATCCTGGATGCATGACCACCGCCGAGAACCCCGCCGCCGTCGTCCCGGACACCAAGGACTGGACCTGGGTCCTGGAGCGCCCCTGCCCGGACTGCGGTCTGGACACCCCGTCCGTGGCCCGGGAGGAGGTCGCCGGGATGATCCGGGCCAATGCGGACGCCTGGCTGGCCGTGCTGGCCGGCGAGGAGGACGCGCTGCGCCGCCGCCGCAGTCCGGAGATCTGGTCGGACCTGGAGTACGCCTGCCACGTCCGGGACGTCTTCCGGCTGTTCCACGTCCGTCTGAACCTCATGCTCGACCACGAGAACCCGCTCTTCCCGAACTGGGACCAGGACGAGACGGCCGTCGCCGACCGCTACGGGGAGCAGCGTCCGCAGGGCGTGGCCGACGGGCTGGCCGCCGCCGCGCAGACGCTGGCGGCCGCCTTCGAGGAGGTCGCGGACGGGCAGTGGCAGCGTACGGGGGGCCGCAGCGACGGCGCGCGTTTCACGGTGGAGTCGTTCTCCCGCTACCTGATCCATGACCCGGTCCACCACCTGTACGACGTCACGGGCGAGCGGGCCCGGGCCGCCGGGCGGCGGGTGGTGTAGGGGAGTTCAGCCGGTGGGCAGGCCTCCGGCCGGGGCCTGGGCCCGTGCCGGGGTCACCAGTCGGAGGCCTCGCGCAGCATGGTCCGGCGGAGCCGGCCGGCCACGCTGGCGGTGTCGGTGCCGATGACGTCGGCGATCTCGGGCGCGGCGAGACCGACGACGTAGTGCAGGATCGCCAGGTCGTCGTCGACGGGGTGGCGGACCGGTTCCGGCGGCCGGGACAGCCGGGTGTGATCGGTGACGATGCCGCGCAGGATCTGCCAGGCGTGCGCGGTCGGGTTGGAGCTGCCCAGCAACTCGCGCCAGCGGATCGCGATTTCGGCGAACGCCTGTTGGACCGCGCCGGCCGCCTCGGCCTGTTCCGGCAGCCAGACCCGGGCGTAGCTGAGGTACCGAGGCCGGTGCAGCTCACAGAAAGCCGTGAACTCCAACGGCATGTCGGGTGGTTCGCCGGGCCCCGGAGGGGGTTCGGCGGTGCTGTCATGACGAATTGTCATCTCGACTTCTCGGCAAGGGAGATGGATTTCTGACGGTCGATCATCTGTGCTCACTCTACGGTAGGCGCTCGGTGCGCTGGGTTACCAATCGGCCGGAGCGCCCGGCGTGCGCCGTCGCCCGGCCGGTTCCGGTGGCGGCCGGCGGGGCGGGGCGGACGGAGGGTTGGCGAGGGAGCGGTCGTGGCGTGGTGCGCAGTAGCGCCACGGGTGCAGGTGCGAGCGCGTCGCACCTGGTCAGGAGGTGTAGGACGGCAATAGCTGCAAGGCAGTTGATGTGCCACCGTAGGCCGTATGGAGGCTCACGTCCACGACCACGGCGCGAAGCCGCGCCCGCACAACCATTCACACGACCACCCGCACGGTGGTGATGCCGATGATCATGCTGACGCCCGTCAGGTGCAAGCTCGCCGCTCCGGCCGCGGCGATCACGGGCGGACCCGTGCGCACGGCTCCCCGCGCCACCGTCTCGGCCATCTGCTGCGCCCGCACTCGCACGACGCGGCGGACCGGGTGGACGCCGCCCTGGAGGCCTCCGCGGACGGTCTGCGCACGCTCTGGATCTCCCTCCTGGTGCTCGGCGCCACCGCGCTGGTCCAGGCCGCCGTGGTGCTGTTCTCCGGCTCGGTGGCGCTGCTCGGCGACACCGTGCACAACCTGGCGGACGCGCTGACGGCGGTCCCGCTGGCGGTGGCCTTCCTGCTCGGCCGCCGGGCGGCGAACCGCCGCTACACCTACGGCTACGGGCGGGCCGAGGATCTGGCGGGTGTCGCGATCGTGCTCGCGGTCGCCGCCTCGGCCGGGTTCGCCGGGCTGGCCGCGGTGGACCGCCTGCTGAACCCCCGGCCGGTGGGCCACCTCTGGGCGGTGGCCGGCGCGGCGGTGGCCGGCTGTGTCGGCAACGAGTGGGTGGCCCGCTACCGGATCAGGACCGGCCGGCGGATCGGCTCGGCGGCCCTGGTGGCGGACGGTGTGCACGCCCGTACCGACGGCCTGACCTCGCTGGCGGTGCTGGCCGGCGCGGTCGGCGCCGGACTCGGCCTGCCCTGGGCGGACCCGCTGGTCGGCCTGCTGATCACGGTGGCGATCCTGTGGGTGCTGCGGGGTTCGGTGCGCGAGGTCGGCCGCAGGCTGATGGACGGGGTGGATCCGGCTCTGGTGGACGCCGCAGAGGGCGCGTTGCGCGAGGTGGAGGGCGTGCGCGGGGTGGGCGCGCTCCGAATGCGCTGGATCGGGCACACGCTGCGGGCCGAGGCGGACGTGGTGGTGGACGGCACGCTCTCGGTGGTGGCGGCGCACCGGGTGGCCGAGGCGGCGGAGCAGGCGCTGGTCCGGGCGGTCCCGCGCCTGCTGGCCGCCACCGTGCACATCGACCACGCTCCGGCGGCCTGAGGCCGAATCGCGAAGCGCGGCCGTGGGTGTGATCGCTCGTCAGTTCTGGCGTCCGGTCTCCGCCGGGGTGATCCGGTCGTCCGCCGCGGTGCGCCGCTCGACCTGGGCGGGGAACGATTCGAGGGCTCGCCGGCGGGCCAGTTGCGCCGCTGCGGCGGCCGCGGCGCCGGCGGCGCTCGCGAGTCTCGCGGTGTCGGCCTCGTCCCCGCCGTGCACGGTGAGTCTCGCGAGGTCGGCCCCGGTGCCCCGCCGGTCGCGGCCGACGGCGCTGCGCGCGGCGTGTTCCTCGGCCGCCTGTCTCGCGGCCAGATAGGCCTGGACGGCGGCCATCCCGTACACCGGCTGGATCAGCTGGTGGCCCTTGAAGAAGGGTCTGGCCGGGGCGAACCCGGCGGCGACCACGAGGTCGCGAATCTCGGCTATCTCCGCCTCGCTGCGGGCGGTGAAGCGGACCTCCCAGCCTTTCTTGTACGTATGGCCCTGTTCGCCGCTCCGGCGGGCCGGGTCCGGCCGGCGGACGTATCCGGGCAGGCGGCCGAGGCGGAGTTGGGCCGCGCGGAGGCCGGCGGTCTCGTCACGTGACATGAAGTAAGGGTAGGCAATCCGGAGGGCGGGAGTGACTCCCGGAGGGGCTTCGGCGTATGCCCTTGGTCACCCACGGTCAAACGCCCTGGTCGGCGATCGGCTTCGATCGGTGATGACAACCATAAGGCCGACCATTGCTCCGAATGGGTGAGGGTATGGGGACTTTAGTGCGGGCTGATCCCGGTTTCGCGACGGTTGGGTAACAGTGCGTCAGGCGCCTGATGGCCGGTCGGTGCTGTTGGGGATGGTGTCGGCATGAGCTACCGGATTCCCTCGCCGCCGCCTTCCCTGGAGGAGCTGGCGAAGCGTCAGCAGAATGTTGTCACCGCCAGCCAGTTGCGCGCCCGCGGCGTGCCGGCCCGGGTCGTCAGTGAGCACTGCCGCCGTGGTGGCCCGTGGCGGCGGCTGCTGCCCCGCGTCTACCTGTTGCAGGACGAAGGGCCGACGCCGGAGCAGCGGATGTGGGCCGCCCTGCTGTACGCCGCGCAGAACGGCCGGGAGGAGGGCCGCCGCGAGGGCGCGGTGATCACCGGTACGGCCGCGCTCGCGCTGTACGGCTTCGCGGCCGCGCCGCGGCTGACCGCCGTCACCGGGGTGGACGTCCTGGTGCCCCGGCAGCGCCGGCTGAAGGACGCCGGTGAGGTGCGGATCCGGCGCACCGAGCGGGAGTTGGTGGCCCGGTCCGTGCAGGGCCTGGCGTGTGCGCCGGTCGCCCGGGCGGTCGCCGACGCGCTGTGCGCGTGGACGGCGGACGGGGCCGCGCCGGGCGTCGCGGCCGGCCCGCGGCTGGTCCGCGAGGTCCTGCGCGAGGCCGTGCACCGGCCGGACGTCCGCTGCACGGCGGGGGAGTTGGTCGCCGAGCTGACCGAGTCCGGGCTGATCGCCGACCCGGCCGTGCGGGCCGCACTGGACGAACTGCTGGCCGCCGAGCGGGATGTGGCGCTGGACCGGGTCGGCGAGGTGGTGGACGCGTGGCTGCTGCCCGCCCCGCTGGCCGGCCCCGAACTGCGGATGCGCGGCGGCACCTACATCGCCGTTCCGGACCTCTACTGGCCGCAGGCGGGCGTGGCGGTGGAGGTCGACTCGGAGCTGCGCTGTGTCAGCGAGGGGGAGACCGCCTGGGTGCGCGGCGGCCAGCAGCGGATGGAGTACCTCGGGGTCCGGGTGGTCCACCTCTCCGGCGCGCGGCTGGCCGCCGACCCGGACGCGGTCGGCGCGGAGCTGCGCGAGGCGTTGTTGCGGGGTGGTACCGACGTGGTGGAGCTGATGGTCACCGAGTTCTGAACCGCGTGCCGAACCGCGTGCCGAGCGGTCTGCGGAGCAGGGGCTCAGCTCCGCACCACCGGGGAGCCGACCAGCTCGACCCCGGCGGCCCGCAGCTCCTCCAGCGCGGCGGAGACGGTCGCCGGCATGACGCCCGCCGTCAGGTCCAGCAGGACGCGGGTGGTGAAGCCCGCCCTGGCCGCGTCCAGCGCGGTGGCCTTGACGCAGTGGTCGGTGGCGAGGCCGACCACGTCCACCTCGGTGACCTGCCGCTCGCGCAGCCACTCCACCGGTCCGCGGTTGTTCTCGTCGATCCCCTCGAACCCGCTGTACGCCGCCGCGTAGGCGCCCTTGTCGAAGACCGCCTCGATGGCGCCCGAGGTGACGGAGGGCGCGAAGTTGGGGTGGAAGCCCACACCCTCGGTGCCCGCCACGCAGTGCACCGGCCAGCTGTTGATGTAGTTCGGCCGGTCGGAGAAGTGGTCGCCCGGGTCGATGTGGTTGTCGCGGGTGGCGAGGATGTGCTGGTACCCGGGGGAGGACTCGGCGATCAGGTCGGTGATCGCGGCGGCCACCTCGGCCCCGCCGGAGACGGCCAGGCTGCCGCCCTCGCAGAAGTCGTTCTGCACGTCGACGACGATCAGTGCCCGGTGCATGGCTCGCATCCTCGGTTGTGGGGGGTCTGCGCCCCGGCGGTGGGAGCCCTCGGGAGGTCCTCGGGAGCTCCGCGGGAACTCTACGGCTGACTCTAGGGAGTGGCGCGCGGAGGCGGAAGGCCCGGGCCCGCCGCCTCCGCGCGAGACCTGCGTTCGAACGTTCAGACGATCAGTTCGGTGGGCAGCACCGGATCGCCCTTGGACAGCTGGGTGGCCGACAGCGGCAGCGCCGCCCGGGCCCGGACGTGCCGCTCGCGGGCCGCGCTCAGGGGTTCCCGGCCGACCACCTCGCCCGCCCGGACCAGCGGCACCTGCATCAGGTGCGGCTCCAGCCCGGCCGGGACGGGCCCGGTGCCGACCACCTCGGCCTCGGCGACGCCCTCCCCGTCGGGCCGGCGCGCCGCCCACTTGCGGCCGCCGATGCTGGTCTTGCCGCCGGCCGCGCGCTTGGCCACCGGGGCCAGCGGCCCGTCCGCCGACGTGGCCCGGGCGACCAGCTTGTAGACCATCGCGCAGGTCGGGTGGCCGCTGCCGGTGACCAGGCTGGTGCCGACGCCGTAGCCGTCCACGGGTGCGGCGGCCAGCGCGGCGATCGCGTACTCGTCCAGGTCCGAGGTGACGATGATCTTCGTCCGCTCGGCGCCGAGCTCGTCCAGCTGGCGGCGGACCCGGTGGGCCAGCAGGGTGAGGTCGCCGGAGTCGATCCGGACCGCGCCCAGCTCCGGTCCGGCCACCTCGACGGCGGTGCGCACCGCCTCGCGCAGGTCGAAGGTGTCGACCAGCAGGGTGGTGCCCTTGCCCATGGAGGCGATCTGCGCCCGGAACGCGTCGCGCTCGCTGTCGTGCACCAGGGTGAAGGCGTGTGCGGCGGTGCCGGTGGTCGGGATGCCGTAGGTGAAGCCGGCCTCCAGGTCGGAGGTGGCGCCGAAGCCGGCCACGTAGGCGGCCCGGGCTGCCGCGACGGCGGCGTGCTCGTGGGCGCGCCGGGCACCCATCTCGATGCAGGGGCGCCCGCCGGCGGCGGCGGTCATCCGGGAGGCGGCGGCGGCGATCGCCGAGTCGTGGTTGAGGATGGAGAGGATCACCGTCTCCAGGATCACCGCCTCGGCGAAGGTGCCCTCGACGGTGAGCAGCGGCGATCCGGGGAAGTAGACCTCGCCCTCCGGGTAGCCGTGGATGTCACCGGTGAACCGGTAGTCGGCCAGGTAGCGCAGGGTGTCCTCGTCGGCCACGCCCTGGCCGGCCAGCCAGTCGAGCTGTGCGGCGGTGAAACGGAAGTCCTCGACGGCGTCCAGCACCCGGCCGGTGCCGGCCATCACGCCGTAGCGCCGGCCGTTCGGGAGCCGGCGGGTGAACACCTCGAAGACGGAGCGGCGGTGCGCGGCCCCGCTGCGCAGGGCTGCCTGCAGCATGGTGAGCTCATAACGATCGGTGAACAGCGCGGTCGAGCCGGCCGCGCGCACGGAAGTGGCGTCCATGTGGATGATGCTACTACCACTTAGCGTCAGAGTGACGATTTCTCGTTCGCGGTACCTGGGGCGGAATCGCCCGCGGGTCCCCCGGATGGCAGCATGGGGGCTGGAAGGGCATGTGGGAGAGAGCACAGCGAGGGAGGACCCAGCGGTGAGTGTCGCGCCCGCGGAGATCGAGCGCCCGGAGGTCGAAGGCCTGCCGGTGGTGGAGCCGGACACGCCCTGGGTGACCATCGTGCACAACGATCCGGTCAACCTGATGAGCTACGTCCAGCACGTCTTCCAGGCCTACTTCGGCTACCCGAAGGACAAGGCGAGGAAGCTGATGATGGAGGTGCACAGCAAGGGCCGGGCAGTGGTCTCCAGCGGCTCCCGCGAGGAGATGGAGCGTGACGTCCAGGCGATGCACGGGTACGGCCTCTGGGCCACCCTGCAGCACGACTGACCCGCCGGCGCGGGCTCCGCACACCACCGAATCGACGAGACGGGCTGACCGATACAGATGGCTGGGTTGTTCGAGAGTGCCGGCGGCGGGAGCGCGGCGATCGCGCTGGACGAGCTGGAGGCCTCCATCCTGCGCTCCCTGGAGGTGCAGATGCTGGAGCTGATCGGCCCCGGCCCGGCGGCGGAGGGCGGCGGCGACCCGCTGGCCGCGCTGTTCGCCGAGGGGCCCACCGAGGCGCCCGCCGATCCGGCGCTGGCCAGGCTCTTCCCGGACGCGTACGGCGATCCGGAGCGGCCCGAGGAGGCCGAGGACAAGGTGGCCTCCGCCGAGTTCCGCCGCTACACCGAGCTGGACCTGCGCGCCCGCAAGCGCGAGGACGCGCTGCACGTGGTCCGGGCCCTGGACGGGCTGGGCGGCGAGGGCGGGGTGCTCAAGCTGGCCGCCGCCGACGGTCTGCGCTGGCTGGGCGCGCTCAACGACCTGCGGCTGACGCTGGGCGTGCGGCTGGAGGTCACCGAGGAGGACGAGCAGGGGCTGTACGACCTGCCGGACACCGACGAGCGCAAGCCGCTGGTGATGGCCTACCTCTGGCTGGGCGCACTCCAGGAGTCGCTGCTGGAGGCGATCGCGGACTGATTCTCCCGCCGCCGGGCCGCCCCGACCATCTGTTCACATGATGGACCGATGGTCGGGGCATTTCTGTCTAAAACGGGCGAAAACCTACCAGGTCATGCTCAAATGTCGCTCAGATGAACACCGCTATTCGGAGCCTGCGTGGTACGACTTCCTCCTCCCCACGAGACCCACCCAGGACGGTGAACCATGGCCGAACAGCTCTACGACGAAGTCGTCGACGCCAAGCCGGACGAGGAGGGTTACCAGCGGGGGCTGGGCAGTCGCCAGATCCAGATGATCGCCATCGGTGGCGCCATCGGCACCGGCCTCTTCCTCGGTGCGGGCACGGCGATCTCCAGGTCGGGGCCGAGCCTGATCCTGTCCTACGCCGTCGCCGGCGTGGTGATCTTCGTGATCATGCGGGCCCTCGGCGAACTGCTCACCTACCGCCCGGTGTCGGGCAGCTTCGCGGAGTACGCGCGGGAGTTCCTCGGCCCCTTCGCGGGTTATGTGACCGGCTGGACGTACTGGCTCTTCTGGGTGGTCACGGGCATGGCGGAAACCACCGCCGCCGCCGTCTACATACGGTTCTGGGCGCCCGACATCCCGCAGTGGATCAGCGCGTTGACCTTCCTGGTCATCCTGTACGCGGCCAACCTGATCTCGGTGAAGCTGTTCGGCGAGATCGAGTTCTGGTTCTCCATGGTCAAGGTGACGGCCATCATCGGCATGATCCTGATCGGCATCGGCGTGCTCACCCTGGGCTTCAGCAAAGCCGGTGACACCGCGTCGATCACCCACCTCTGGGACAACGGCGGCTTCTTCCCCAAGGGCATCGGCGCCACCGTGATGACGTTGCAGATCGTGATGTTCGCCTACCTCGGCGTCGAACTCGTGGGCGTCACCGCCGGGGAGAGCGAGAACCCGCAGAAGACCCTGCCGCGGGCCATCAACACCCTGCCCTGGCGCATCGTGCTGTTCTACATCGGCGCCCTGACGATCATCCTCGCGCTGGTGCCGTGGACCGAATTCCAGCCCGGCGTCAGCCCGTTCGTCGCCGCCTTCGGCAAGATAGGCATCCCGGCCGCGGCCGGCATCATCAACTTCGTGGTGCTCACCGCCGCGCTCTCCTCCTGCAACTCCGGCATGTACTCCACCGGCCGCATGCTGCGCGACCTCGCCCTGCGCGGCCAGGCCCCCGGCCGGCTCACCGGCCTCAACGCGCGCCGCACCCCCGCCGTCGCGATCACCGTCTCCTCGCTGCTGATGGGCGTCGGCGTGGTGCTCAACTACCTGGTGCCGGCCAAGGCGTTCGAGTACATCACCTCGGTCGCCACCGTCTGCGGGCTCTGGACCTGGGCGATGATCCTGATCTGCCAGATCCGCTACCGCCGGGCCTGGCGGAACGGCCACCTGCCACCGCCCAGCTTCAAGGCGCCCGGCGGTGTCTGGAGCAGCTGGGCCGCTCTCGCCTTCCTCGCCCTGGTCGTCGTGCTGATCGCCTTCGACCCGATCAGCCGGATCTCGCTCTACGTCTTCCCGGTCTGGGCCGTGCTCCTGGTCGTCGGCTACCAGGTGCTCAAGCGCACCCGCCCGCAGGCCGTCCACGGCACCGCCCATGACCACCTGCACGTCGGCGACAGCGGCTGAGCCGGGCCGTGGACGCCCCGGCGGACACCGGCCGGGGCGTGGCTATCCTGGCCGCATGCTGACCATCACCCGAGAACTGCGCGACGCGATCGTCGCCCACGCCCGCGCCGACCATCCGGACGAGGCCTGCGGCGTGGTCGCCGGACCGGCCGGCAGCGGACGGCCGGAGCGGTTCATCCCGATGCTCAACGCCGCCCGGTCGCCCACCTTCTACGAGTTCGACTCGGGTGACCTGCTCAAGCTCTACCGCGAGATGGACGACCGGGACGAGGAGCCCGTGATCGTCTACCACTCGCACACCGCCACCGAGGCCTACCCGTCGCGCACCGACGTGAGCTACGCCTCCGAGCCGTTCGCCCACTACGTCCTGGTCTCCACCGCCGAGGGCAACGGCGCGGACGACCCGTACCAGTTCCGCTCGTTCCGCATCGTGGACGGCGCGATCACAGAGGAAGACGTCCAGGTAGTCGAGGCCTACCCGGCCTGACCAGCACCCACCTGGGCGGGGCCCGCCGACTGTCCGCGAAGCGGTCGGCGGGCCGTGCTGTCTCAGCAGCAGAAACGGAAACATCCGGATCCCGAGACGGGCATGTCGGAGCGGGCCCGGGAATCTATACGATGAGTCCATGCGTTCCGTCGATGTGAGCAACCAGGCCCCGGGCATCCGCCTTGTGGCGCGCCTGCACGTCGACCTGTGCCGGCTCGCCAGTGCGATCTGTCCCGGCACGCCGGCGCGCTCGCGCTGAGCCGCCCGTCCAGGCCCGCCGTCGGCCCCAGGCCCCGGGCCCACCCCGCCCTGCCGCGTCCGCTGCGGCCCACCACCCCACCACTCGCACAGGAGCGCACCCATGGCCATCGAGGTCCGCATCCCGACCATCCTCCGCACCTACACCGACGGCGCCAAGGCCGTCGAGGGCACCGGTAGCAACCTCGGGGAACTCTTCCACGACCTCGACGCCCGCCACCCGGGCATCGCCGCCCGCCTGCTGGACGGCGGCGAGCTGCGCCGCTTCGTCAACGTCTACCTCAACGACGAGGACGTCCGCTTCCTGGAGGGCATCTCCACCGCCCTCGCCGACGGTGACAGCGTCACCATCCTGCCCGCCGTGGCCGGCGGCGCCCGCTGACCTCCCGCTCTCCCGCCCGATCGCCCACCGGGCGGCGCGGGCGGGAGAGCCGCCGCACCCGACCCTCACCGCCGTTGCCGGAGGCCCCCTTGCGTTACGACAGCCCGCTCGAAGCCGTCGGCAACACCCCGCTGGTCCGCCTGCCCCGACTCTCCGCCGCGCTCCCCGGCAACGCCGACGGCCTGGTGAGCCTCTGGGCCAAGCTGGAGGACCGCAACCCCACCGGGTCCATCAAGGACCGCCCGGCGCTGCACATGATCGAGCGCGCCGAGGCCGCCGGCCGGCTCACCCCCGGCTGCACCATCCTGGAGCCCACCAGCGGCAACACCGGCATCTCGCTCGCCATGGCCGCCAAGCTCAAGGGCTACCGGATGGTCTGTGTGATGCCCGAGAACACCAGTGAGGAACGGCGCGAGCTGCTCCGCATGTGGGGCGCCGAGATCATCGCCTCCCCGGCCGCCGGCGGCTCCAACACCGCGGTGCGGATCGCCAAGGAGATCGCCGCCGAGCACCCCGACTGGGTGATGCTCTACCAGTACGGCAACCCGGACAACGCCGGTGCCCACTACGCCACCACCGGGCCCGAGATCCTCGCCGACCTGCCCACCGTCACCCACTTCGTGGCCGGCCTCGGCACCACCGGCACCCTGATGGGCGTCGGCCGGTTCCTGCGCGAGAAGGTCCCCGGCGTGCAGATCGTCGCCGCCGAGCCCCGCTACGACGACCTGGTCTACGGTCTGCGCAACCTCGACGAGGGCTTCGTCCCCGAGCTGTACGACGCCGAGGTGCTCACCACCCGCTTCTCGGTCGGCTCCGCCGACGCCGTCCGCCGCACCCGCGAGCTCCTCCAGCAGGAGGGCATCTTCGCCGGCGTCTCCACCGGCGCCATCCTGCACGCCGCCATCGGCGCCGGCCGCAAGGCCGCCGCGGCCGGCCGCCGCGCCGACATCGTCTTCGTGGTCGCCGACGGTGGCTGGAAGTACCTCTCCACCGGCATCTACACCGCCGAGACCACCGAGGACGCGGTCGAGGCCCTTCAGGGCCAGCTCTGGGCGTAGGGCCCTTCCCGCCGGACGGGCGGACGGCCCGACCGCTAGACCCCGGCCGCGTGCCGGGCCCGGGCCCAGGTCTGCCCGTCCACCGCACCGGCCCGGCGGCGGAAGGCCGAGAGCGGCACCTCGCGCAGCTCGTCGGTCTCCAGCCAGCTGCTCCGGCCCTGCCGGTCGGCCACCGTGCCGGGCGGCAGCGGCAGCACCCCGGGGCGGTCGGCGTGGTGCTTGCTGGTGATCTTCGCGACGGTCGCGACCCGGCCGTTCACCCGCAGCACCAGACAGGGGCGGTCCTTCGACCCCGGGCCGTCCTCGAACGGGACCTCGGCCCACCAGATCTCCTGCGGCGCCGGTCCGGGACGGCCCTTCGCCGGCCGTGGCGCGGCCGGTGCGGGCGCCTGCCGGGCCCGCCGGACCAGCGCCGGCACGACGAAGGCCAGGGCCGCGACCGCCGCCACCGCCAGGACCACCCAGATGCCAGTCATGCGGCCGACCGTACCGGGCACGCGGCTCCCCGCACCACTGTGACCGTCGCCGCGGCCGGGTATTTGTCCGGACTCTGCTTCCGGTTCGTCACGGAATGACCACAGAGTCCGATCTTGGGCGAGGATGCCCCCGGCCCCCGGAAAGGCTGCTCACGAACGTTTCCCGACGCAAACGGAGTGACCCCGTGAGGCACAGCACCGACCTGTGGACCTACACCGAGATCGCCCGCCACATCAAGGTCCAGCCGGAGACCGTCCGCAACTACCGCAGGCACGGCCTGCTGCCCGCCCCCGACGTCGTCGACGGCAGCGGCCACCCCCGCTGGTACCCCGCCACGATCAGGACCTGGGCCCGCAGGCGCCCCGGCCACCGCTGAACCGGAGACGCCGCCCCCGGCCCAGGCGTTCTGGTGATTCCAGCCACAGCGCGGCACGGAGACGGGGGCAAAGTGCCGCTCCCCCCTTACTCTCGACACGCGAACGCAGTGCTACCGGCCGGTTCACCGGCCCGTACTGCCATTGACCAGCAGCAGCCAGGACGTGTCGGGGCGGAGGGGCTCGGATGAAACTGACCGTGGTGGGGTGCTCGGGGAGCTTCCCGTCCGCCGACTCGCCGTGCTCCAGCTACCTCGTCGAGGCCGACGGCTACCGGGTGGTGCTCGACCTCGGCAACGGCGCGCTCGGCGCCCTGCAGAAGTACGCCGACCTCTACGAGGTGGACGCCGTCCTGCTCAGCCACCTCCACGCCGACCACTGCATCGACCTCTGCGCCTACTGGGTCGCGCGCAACTACCGTGCCGGGGGCTGTCCCGACCCGATGCCGGTCTACGGCCCGGCCGGGACCGCCGAACGGCTCGCCCGCGCCTACGACATGCCGGAGGACCCCGGCATGAAGGAGGTCTTCGACTTCCGCACCCTCACTCCCGGCGGCTTCGACCTCGGCCCGCTGCGGATCGGGGTCGCGCAGGTCAACCACCCGGTCGACGCCTTCGCCTTCCGGCTCGAACACAACGGCCGGGCCCTCGTCTACTCCGGCGACACCGGGGAGAGCGCCGAACTCGTCGAGCTCGCCCGCGACAGCGACCTCTTCCTCTGCGAGGCCGCCTACCTCGACGGCCGGGACACCTACCGCGCCGTCCACCTCAACGGCCGTGAGGCCGGTGAACACGCCACCGCCGCCCGCGCCCGGCGCCTCGTGCTCACCCACATCCCACCGTGGACCGACGCCGAGCACAACCTGCGGGACGCCGCCGAGGCCTTCGCCGGCCCGGTCGAGGTCGCCCGGGCCGGCGCGGTGTACGAGATCTGAGTCCGCACCCGGAGACCGTCCGGCCTCCGGGCGGGTTCACTCCACCGGGGTCAGCCAGTGCCGGTACCGGGGATCGGCGCCCGAGACCGCCGCCTCGTAGGCCGCCCGCAGCCGGGCCGTCAGCGGGCCGGGCGCGGCCGGCAGCTCCCGGTCGTCCAGCGACCGCACCGGGACCACCCCGGCCGCCGTCCCGCAGACGAACACCTCGTCCGCCGCGTACAGATCCGAGCGCAGCAGCCGTTCCACCCGCACCTCCACCCCCAGGCCCCGGGCCAGCGCCAGCACCGTGTCCTGGGTGATCCCCTCCAGCGCTCCCGCGCTGGTCGGCGGGGTACGCAGCACCCCGTCGCGCACCGCGAACACGTTCTCCCCGGTGCACTCGCTCACCGAGCCGTCCGGGCCGAGCAGCAGCGCCTCGTCGTACCCCGCGTCGGTCGCCTCCCGGCGGGCCAGCACCGAGTTCAGATACGGGCCGGTCGCCTTCGCGGCGGGCGGCACCGTGTTCGGGTCGTTCCGCCGCCAGCTGCTCGTCTTCACCCTGATCCCCGCGTCCGCTTCGGGGAGTTGGGACTGCCACTCCCAGCTCGCGATCGACGTCGAGACGGGGGAGGAGCGCATGTCCATCCCCATCGAGCCGTAGCCGAGGAAGGCGAAGTGCCGCAGATAGCAGGACCGGTGGCCGTTGGCGCGCACCAGTTCGATCGTTGCCTTGGTCAAGTCATCCACGGTGTAGGGGAGTTCCATGCGCAGCATGCGGGCGCTGCGCTCCAGCCGGCGCAGATGCTCGGGCAGCCGGAACACCGCCGGGCCGTCCGCCGTCGCGAACACCCTGGTGCCCTCCAGTACCCCTGTGCCGTAGTGCAGTCCGTGCGTCAGGACGTGCACCCGCGCCTCCTGCCAGGGCACCAGTGCGCCGTCCAACCAGATCGTCGAAGCTTCGGGAAGAGCCATGGGCCCATCCTGGCCACCGCCGGACCGCGGGTCAGCCGCCCCGGCGCTGCCGGAACCGGCCATGACCGGGAGCGGAAGGGGCGGCCGTCTCGCTCCTCGGAAACCCCGGACCCACCCGCCGCCCCCTCACTACGCTGCGCTGATGGAGAGCCCCGACGGCCGCCCCGACAGCGACGCCACCCTGCTCTACGCCCGCCTGCTCGCCGAGCCGGGACGCCCGGCCGTCGCCCTCGGCCTGGGCTGGGACGAGAGCCGCCTCGCCGCCGCGACCGGCGAGCTCCTCGCGCTCGGCCTGCTCCAGCCGACGGCCGGCGGTCGGGGCGCGGGCCAGGAGACAGGTCGGGGCGCAGGTCGGGGGCCGGGCCAGGGCGCCGACGGCGTCGGCGATCACGCTGCCGGTCATGCGGCGGTCTCCGTCGACACGGCCGTCCGCCAACTGCTCCTCGACGCCGACCAGCAGGTCGGCGCCCTGGTCACGGCCCTGCGCCGGGCCCGCGACTCCGTCGACCGCCTGCACACCGGCTACCTGCCGGTCCAGCACCGCCACCACGCCGGTACCGCCCTCGAGCTCGTCCGCGGGGCCGACCGGATCGCCGCCCTGCTGGAGGACGCGGCCCGCGGTGCCCGCACCGAGGCGCTCTCCCTGCGCCCGGGCCAGGACCTGTCGGGTCCGGCCCTGGCCGGCAAGCTGGCCCGCGAACGGCTCGCCCTCGCCCACGGCGCCGCCCTGCGCACCATCTACCCGGCCGCCGCGCTGCGCCGGCCCGCCGTGCTCGCGCACGTCCGGGAGCTGACCGGCGCCGGGGCCAGGATCAGGGCCGCCCACTCGCTGCCGCTCTGGCTGATCGTGGTGGACGCCCGGCTGGCGATCCTGCCCGCGCCGGGCGCCGGTCCGGACGGCGACGCCCCGGTGGCGGAGGCGGCCGTGGTGGTCCGCGAACCGGCCCTGGTCGCACTGGTGGCGGAGCTGTTCGAGTACTTCTGGTCGGCCGCCTGGACACCGCCGGAACTCCTCTCCGACCCGACGGAGATGACCGACCGTCATCTGGAGGTGCTGCGGCTGCTCGCGGCCGGCCGCACCGATGCGGCGATCGCCCGCAAGCTGGAGGTGTCCGAGCGTACGGTGCGCCGGCTGGTCGCCGAACTGACCGCCGGCCTGGGAGCGGAGAGCCGCTTCCAGGCCGGCGTGCACGCGGCCCGCCTCGGCCGGATCTGAGGCGGGATCTGAGCCCGGATCCGAGGCGGGCCGCGGTGCGGGTGCGTTCGGCTCAGCGCCGTCCGGGCACGGGCAGGCCGAGGTGGTCGCGCAGCGTCGTCCCGGTGTACTCGGTGCGGAACACCCCGCGCTCCTGGAGCAGCGGCACCACCTGGTCGACGAAGTCGTCCAGGCCGCCGGGGGTGAGGTGGGGGACGAGGATGAAGCCGTCCGCCGCGTCGTTCTGCACATAGCCGTTGAGCTGCTCGGCGACCGTCTCGGCCGAGCCGATGAAGGACTGCCGCCCGGTCAGCTCGATCACCAGTTCGCGGCTGGTCAGCTTCTTCTCGGCGGCCACCGCACGCCATCGGGCGGCGAGTTCCAGTGGGTTCCCGGCCCTGACCCGGCCCTGGACGAGGGTGCTGTCCGGGTCGGGGTCCACGGCGGGCAGCGGACCGTCCGGGTCGTGGTCGGACAGGTCGATGCCCCAGACCTGCTCCAGGAAGGCGATCGCCGTCTGCGGTCCGACCTGGGCGCGGCGGATCTCGGCGGCGCGCTCGGCGGCCTCGGCGTCGGTGTCGCCCAGGACGTAGGTGACCCCGGGCATGATCTTCAGCTCGTCGGGCTTGCGCCCGTACCCGGCCAGCCGCCGCTTGACGTCGGCGTGGAAGGCCTGGCCGTCGGCGAGGGTGGAGTGCCGGCTGAAGATGACGTCGGCGGCCGAGGCGGCGAACTCCCGCCCCTCGTCGGAGTCCCCGGCCTGGATCACCACCGGATGGCCCTGCGGCGGGCGGGGGAGCGACAGCCTGCCCTCGACCTCGAACTGCGGGCCGCGGTGCCGCACCGGTTCCTCCTCGCCGTCCCAGAACTCCCGGGCCAGCTGGACGAATTCGGCGGCACGGGAGTAGCGGTCGGCGCGGGCGAGGTAGCCGCCGCGGCGGAAGTTCTCACCGGTGAAGGCGTCCGAGGAGGTGACCACGTTCCAGGCCGCCCGGCCGCCGGAGAGGTGGTCGAGCGAGGCGAACCGCCGGGCCAGCTCGTACGGCTCGTTGAAGGTGGCGTTGACGGTGGCGGCCAGCCCGAGGTGGGTGGTGACGGCGGCCAGCGCGTTGAGCACGGTGATCGACTCGGGGCGCCCGACCACGTCCAGGTCGTGGATGCGGCCCTTCAGCTCGCGCAGCCGCAGGCCCTCGGCGAGGAAGAAGAAGTCGAACCGGCCGCGCTCGGCGGTTTCGGCGAGATGGCGGAAGGAGGAGAACTCGATCTGGCTCCGGGAGGCCGGATCGGTCCACACCGTGGTGTTGTTGACGCCCGGGAAGTGCGCGGCGAGGTGGATCTGCTTGAGCGGTCGGTCCGTCATCGGGTCACCTCGGCGGGGGCGGCGGCAGCGGGGGCGGCGGTGCTGGAGAGGGCGTAGCGGCTGGCGGGGCGGACCAGGCCGAGGTGGTCGCGCAGGGTGCGGCCGGTGTAGCGGGTGCGGAACAGCCCGCGCTCGCGCAGGGCCGGGACCACGTCGTCGGCGAGGGCGGCCAGGTCACGGGCCGGTTCGGCGGGCACCAGATGGAAGCCGTCCACGCCGCCTCCGCTCCCGGCTATCTCCGCGACCAGCGCGCGGGCCGCGGGCGCGTCGGGGAGCGCGGCGTCGATCCGGGCGAGGATCCGCAGGCTCTCGCCCGCGTGCAGCCGCAGTTCGGTGGCGGCGGTCAGCCGGGCGGCCGGGCCGGGGGCGTCCAGCAGGACCACGTCCGCGTACCGGGCCGCGGTGCGGACCCGGGCGCGGGCGCCGGCCGGGGCGTCCGGCGCGAGGTCCGCCGCGGCGACCGGGACCACGATGACCGGGCGGCCCTGCGGCGGGCGCGGGGTGATGGACGGCCCGCGAACGGAGAAGTGCGGGCCCTCGAAGTCGATGTAGTGCAGCTTGTCGCGGTCGATGAAGCGGCCGGTGGCGACATCGCGGATCTCCGCGTCGTCCTCCCAGCTGTCCCAGAGCCGGGAGGCGACCTCGGCGGCGTCGGCGGCCTCGGCCCAGAGCACGTCGGCCGGGGCGACGGCGCGCCGGCCGAAGGCCCTGGCCTCCGCCTCCGTGTCGGAGACCCCGACCAGCCAGCCGGCCCGGCCCTCGCTCACCCAGTCCAGCGTGTTGACGGAGACCGAGGTGTGGAACGGCTCGGTGTGGGTGGTGGTGACGGTGGGGACGAGGCCGAGGCCGCCGGTGACCGGTGCCAGCCGGGAGAAGGTGGCGAGGGCGTCGAGGCGGCGCGGCTCGGGGGTGTACGAGTCGTCGAGGGTGGCGAAGTCCAGGGTGGCCCGTTCGGCGAGGCGGGCGAGGGCGGCGAAGTGCCCGGCATCGACGTGGCCGGGGCTGTCGAGGGCAGCGGAAAGGTGCAACTGGCGGGGCATGTGAGGCCTTGACTTTCCTCGTGCGGGTGCGTGCGGGCACGGGTCGGACCTGCGCGGGCACGCGGGGGTACGTGGCGGTGGCCCGGACAGAGCGGGCGGACACGAGAGGCGGGAAGCAACGGGGCCGGGCCGGGCGGGGTCGTCAGCCGGGCGGCGGCGGGGGAACGGTCAGGTCAGGCGCAACACGCCGCGGACCACACCCGACCGAAGTCGATGTGGCTGCGGGTGACCAGAATGCGCGGGGCGTTCACCGCTTCAGTTGACCAGCGATCTTGCCGGTTCGTCAACCACCGTCTCGCCGGGCGGGCCAGGATCCGGGACGGCCGGAGACGGGACGACCCCGCCCCGCCGCTCGGGGGAGCGAGCGGCGGGGCGGGGTCGTGAGTGGTGCGGGGTGATCCTCGGCGTCAGGCCTTGGTCACGTCCTCGATCTCGTCGTCGTCCTCGCGACCGGGGGTCTTGATGTCGAACTTGATGATCGCGAAGCGGAAGAGGAAGTAGTACAGCGCGGCGAAGACCAGGCCGATCGGGATGATCAGCCACGGGTCGGTCGCGAGGTTCCAGTTGAGCAGGTAGTCGATCAGGCCGGCCGAGAAGCCGAAGCCGTCGTGGACGCCGACGGCCCAGGTCACGGCCATCGACAGACCGGTGAGCAGGGCGTGGATGACGTACAGCACCGGCGCGATGAACATGAAGGAGAACTCGATCGGCTCGGTCACACCGGTGACGAAGCTGGTCAGGGCGACCGAGATCATCATGCCGACGACGGCCTTGCGGCGCTCGGGGCGGGCGCAGTGGGCGATGGCCATCGCGGCGGCCGGCAGGCCGAACATCATGATCGGGAAGAAGCCGGACATGAACTGGCCGGCGCTCGGGTCACCGTGGAAGAAGCGCGGGATGTCGCCGGTCCAGACCTGGCCGGAGGCGTCGGTGAAGCTGCCGACCTGCTGCTGGAAGAAGGTGTTCAGGAACTGGTGCATGCCGACCGGGATCAGCATGCGGTTGGCGACGCCGTAGATCCCGGCGCCGCCGGCGCCGAGGCCGGTGAGCCAGTCGCTGGCGTTGGTCAGGCCGGTGCCGATCGGGCCCCAGGCGAGACCCATCACGACACCCAGCAGGGTGCCGACGAAGGCCATCAGGATCGGGACCAGGCGGCGGCCGTTGAAGAAGCCCAGCCAGTCCACGAGCTTGGTGCGGTGGTACTTCTGCCAGATCATGGCGCTGAGCAGACCGACCACGATGCCGCCGAAGACGCCGGGGTTCTGCGGCTTTCCGTCGGGCAGCGCCGCGGTGACCGTCCCGTCCATCGGGAAGGCGGTGAGCACGTTGTGGTAGACGAGGTAACCGACCAGGGCGGCCAGCGCCGTGGAACCGTCCGCCTTCTTGGCGAAGCCGATCGCCACGCCGACGCAGAACAGCAGCGGGAGGTTGCCGAACACGGCGTCACCGGCGGTGGCGAAGACCTTGGCGACCTTGCCCCAGCCGAGGCCGTCCGCGCCGAAGACATCGGGCTGGCCGAGGCGCAGCAGGATGCCCGCTGCCGGCAGCACGGCCACCGGGAGCTGGAGGCTGCGGCCGATCTTCTGCAGACCCTGAAGCAGGTTCTGGCCGAACTTCTTGGTGGGACTTGGCGTGGCCGGAGCCGCGGCGGGCGCCGGTGCCTGCGCAGACTGACTCATGGGGGTGGGTTCCTAACGACAGGGGCGGGTCGGTCGGGGGTAGGTGCACAGGGGGCCGAACCGCGAACTGGTCTACACCACACGTGGTGTAGACCAGTTTTGTAGCACGGGTGGAGAAGGGGGGGAACCCCTGAAAGCGGTGCTGGTGAGAAGCGCTATGAAATCGAAACCTACTTGCGGATCAACGATCATGATTACCCGCCGTGATTGGGATTTTGGCTATTTGCGCAACAAAAAGGCCCGGGCGCTCGGCGGGTGGTGCGCGGAGGCCCGGACGGGGCCGGACAGTGGACGAATGGTCGGCCGGGCCGGGCGGTGCCGGCGGACCTCGGTCCGGGTCGGGGTCCGACTCGGTGGGGCGGGCCGGACGGCGGGGCCGGGGCGCGGGGTGAGGTGGCGGCCGCGGTCGGCGGCGGGCCGGCCGGGACCGTCGCCGGTCAGCGGCGGCGATCGTCGGCGTGATCGCGGGACGCCGCCCGCCCCCGTCCGGGTGCCCGGTATTTCCTGACACATTGAGATCGGTCTCGGCGCAGGTGTCCCGCCTTCTCGGTGAAACCGGCGGCAGCGCCCGGGGGCGGCGGCGGTGGCCGATTGCCGAACGCGGTATCGCCGGCGGTGGTGATCTCTCCCCCCACCCGGGCCCGCTCCCGCCGCCGTGGGCGCTCCGGCGGCCCCGGGGCAGGCCGCCCACGGCCGGTCCGGCCCCGGGCCCCGGGCGTCCGGCGGGCCCCGGATCACCCTGGGAGGGATATCTCCGTCCTTTTCGCGGCCGTCGGAACCGGCTCTTTTCGGATATGCCGAAGGCCCCCGGGCCGATGCTCCGGAGGCCTTTTTCGGATGGCGCGTGGTGACGCTCGGTTTATGCCTTGGTCACGTCCTCGATCTCGCTGTCGTCCTCGCGTCCGGGGGTTTTCAGGTCGAATTTCAGGATGATGAACCGGAACAGCGCGTAGTACACGGCGGCGAAGCAGAGCCCGATCGGGATGATCAGCCAGGGCTTGGTGGCCAGGCTCCAGTTGATCACGTAGTCGATCAGGCCGGCCGAGAAGCTGAAGCCGTCGTGCACCCCGAGGCCCCAGGTCACCGCCATCGACGCGCCCGTCAGTACGGCGTGCACGCCGTACAGCGCCGGGGCGATGTAGGCGAAGGAGTACTCGATCGGTTCGGTGACGCCGGTGACGAAGGAGGTGAGCGCCACCGAGGTCATCAGGCCGTAGATCTCCTTGCGGCGGTGCGGCTTGGCGCAGTGGGCGATGGCCATCGCGGCGGCCGGCAGCGCGAACATCATGATCGGGAAGAAGCCGGAGGTGAACTGGCCCGCGGTGGGGTCGCCCGCCAGGAAGCGCGGGATGTCGCCGTGGACGATGCTGCCGTCGGGCTTGGTGAAGTCACCGAACTGGAACCAGACGAAGGTGTTCAGCAACTGGTGCATGCCGATCAGCAGCAGCGCGCGGTTGGCCAGGCCGAAGATGCCGGCGCCGCCCGCGCCCAGGTCGGAGAGGTCCTGGCTGAGGTCGGTCAGGCCGCGGCCGATCGGCGGCCAGACCCAGAGGGCGACGCACGCGGTGGCCAGGCCGACCAGGGCGGTGATCATCGGCACCAGGCGGCGGCCGTTGAAGAAGCCCAGCCAGTCCACCAGCCTGGTGCGGTGGAAGCGGACCCAGAGCCAGGCCGTCATCAGGCCGATCAGGATGCCGCCCAGCACCCCCGGGTTCTGGTACGTCGCCGCCGCCGCCCGCGCCGAGGTGTAGTCCACGCACTGGTCGCTGACCAGTACCGTCGGCGGCTTGCAGTGCTCCGGGAAGGCGTGCAGCACCTTGTAGTAGACGAGGAAGCCGACCACGGCGGCCAGCGCCGTCGAGCCGTCCGCCTTCTTCGCCATGCCGATCGCGACGCCGATGCAGAAGAGCAGCGGCAGCCCCAGCGAGGAGTCCAGCAGCGCGCCGCCCGCCGCCGCGAAGACCTTGGCCACGTCGTCCCAGCCGAGGCCGTCCTTGCCGAAGACGTCGTCCTGGCCGAGCCGGTTGAGGATGCCCGCCGCCGGCAGGACCGCCACCGGCAGCTGGAGCGAGCGGCCCATCTTCTGGAGTCCGCCGTAGAAGGTGTGCCACCACGTGGTCTGCGGGGCTGTGGCGCCTGCCGAACTCATCCCTGGCCCTCCGAGAGCAGTTGCCGATCGCTGGCCCCGTGGGGGACCCTCGGACGGGGCTCAGGAACGCCCGGGGCGCTTCCTGCGTTCATCGGAGTACCCATATATTGGTGTAGACCACTTTTGGGTTGCAGGCCGCGCGCGCCGGGGCGCAAGCCCCACTGGTCGTCATCCTCGGACGAAGATCCAGACCGTGCGCGTCGGAATGGGCCAAAAGTGGACTAACGTGGCAGATCGGTCCTGCTCGGGTGATGCTTGTCGCGCTGCCGCGCGGCGCGACGACGGCTGAATCCGCATCAGCACCGACAGCGATCCTCCCCGGTCTTCGGCCGGGGTACCCCCGCACAGCGCAGGACGGCACCCGGCAGAGCAGCCGACGGGCCGAGACAGAGGGAGAAATCAGATGGCCAGCAAGGCTGAGAAGATCGTCGCCGGTCTGGGCGGCATCGACAACATCGAAGAGGTCGAGGGCTGCATCACCCGCCTGCGCACCGAGGTCAAGGACGCCTCCCTCGTCGACGAGGCAGCCCTGAAGGCCGCCGGCGCCCACGGCGTCGTCAAGATGGGCACCGCCATCCAGGTCGTCATCGGCACCGACGCGGACCCGATCGCGGCCGACATCGAGGACATGATGTGAGCTGAGCCCACCGGGCTCGCCCTCCCCGGCCCGCCGACCCCAGGTCGGCGGGCCGAGGCATCCCCGGGGCACCCGTGCGAAGCGACTACGCTCGATGCCTATGTCACGCATCGACGGCCGCACCCCCGACCAGCTCCGCCCCATCACCATCGAACGGGGCTGGAGCAAGCACGCCGAAGGCTCCGTCCTCATCTCCTACGGCGACACCAAGGTGCTGTGCACCGCCAGCGTCACCGAAGGCGTCCCCCGCTGGCGCAAGGGCAGCGGTGAGGGCTGGGTCACCGCCGAGTACTCCATGCTCCCGCGCGCCACCAACACCCGCGGCGACCGCGAGGCCGTCAAGGGCCGCATCGGCGGGCGCACCCACGAGATCAGCCGCCTCATCGGCCGCTCCCTGCGCGCGGTCATCGACCACCGCGCCCTCGCCGAGAACACCATCGTCCTCGACTGCGACGTCCTCCAGGCCGACGGCGGCACCCGCACCGCCGCCATCACCGGCGCCTACGTCGCCCTCGTCGACGCCGTCTCCTGGGCCCGCGAGAAGAAGATCCTCCGCGCCAAGGGCCAGCCCATCACCGGCGGCGTCAGCGCCGTCAGCGTCGGCATCATCGACGGTGTCCCGATGCTCGACCTCCAGTACGAGGAGGACGTCCGCGCCGAGACCGACATGAACATCGTCTGCACCTCCGACGGCCGCTTCGTCGAGGTCCAGGGCACCGCCGAAGGAGCCCCCTTCGACCGCGCCCTGCTCGACCGGCTCCTCGACCTGGGCACCCTCGGCTGCGCCGAACTCGACGAGATCCAGCGCAAGGTGCTGGAGGGCTGAGCCGCTCCCCGGCCGCCCAACGGGCCCCGGTGCCTGGCCGGTTGTACGGCGTCGCTGCTGTACAGGCCGGGCCCGGAGCCCGTACGGTTCCCGCAGCACCCCCGTTGCGGGAACCGCGCACCCCTCGGCGCGCGTCCCCTCCCTTCGGAACCCGCGCACCCAGGAGGACCGGATGCCCCCGAGCATCGCCCGCCCCGCCACCCTCGCCGTGGCCGGCCTGATCGCCATCCTCCCGCTCAGCGCGGTCAGTTGCTCCGCCGCCCAGAAGGCCCTCGACTGCGGCAACACCGCGGTCCGGATCACCGGCGACCTCGCCGACGTGACCAGCGCCTACGACAACGCAAGCAATGACGCGGCCGCCGCCGGGCAGGCCCTGCAGAAGCTGAAGAACGACCTCGACCAACTGGGCAGGAACTCCAAGGACACCGATGTCGCCAAGGCCATCAGCGACCTCCAGACCCAGGTCGACAAGGTCCAGAAGGCCGTCAACGACAAGGAGGTCCCGGACCTCAAGCCGCTGGGCGACGCGGCCGGGAACCTCACGCAGGTCTGCGGCAGCTGACCGGCGGTGACGGTTGGCTAGGGTGGGGGCATGTCCACCCGACTGATCCTCGCCACCCGTAACCAGCACAAAGTAGCCGAACTTCGCGCCATTCTCGGCGCCGCCGGCCTGGACGTCGAACTGGTCGGCGCCGACGCCCACCCCGAGATCCCGGACGTTCGCGAGACCGGTGTCACCTTCGCGGAGAACGCCCTGCTGAAGGCGCACGCCCTGGCGCGGGCCACCGGTCTGCCCGCGGTCGCCGACGACTCGGGCCTCTGCGTGGACGTCCTCAACGGTGCCCCCGGCATCTTCTCGGCCCGCTGGGCCGGCAAGCACGGCGACGACCGCGCCAACCTCGACCTGCTGCTCGCCCAGCTCTCCGACATCGACGCCCCGCACCGCGGCGCCCACTTCTTCTGCGCGGCAGCCCTCGCGCTCCCCGACGGCACCGAGCGGGTCGTCGAGGGCCGTCTCCTCGGCACCCTCCGGACCGCCCCCGCGGGTGACGGCGGCTTCGGCTACGACCCGATCCTGCAGCCGCTCGGTGAGGCCCGCACCTGCGCGGAGCTGACGGCGGACGAGAAGAACGCCATCAGCCACCGCGGTCAGGCCTTCCGTGCCCTCGCCCCGGTGGTGAAGGACCTCCTCGGCTGACGAGGCCTCGGAGAACGACGAAGGCCCACCCGGAGATCGCCTCCGGGTGGGCCTTCGATGTGAAGGCTGGTGCGGCCTGAGGGACTCGAACCCTCACGGGATTTCTCCCATGGGCACCTAAAACCCAGGCGTCTGCCAATTCCGCCAAGGCCGCTTACACCATTGCCTCTCATGCTACTGGGACCATGCGTGCGGTCGCACCACCCTTTCCCCGGCGTGGTCGGCGGCGGGTCTCCGGCGGCCCCCCGGCCGGGTCCGCGCCGGGCCCTCGGCGGGCCCTTGACCTGACCCCCGGTGAGTGCGTGGTTGACCGGCGATGTTTGGGATTTGATTACCAATTGGTACAGACCTATTGACCTATGTGGTTCAGACCACATAGCTTCAGCGCCAATCTGCAATCCCCCACGTGCGTGCTCCCCCACAGGCATGCGCCGGCACTCTCTCCCGGAGGACCGAGTGTTGATCAGAACCACGGCGGAGCAGCGTCCCACCGCTGTTCGCCGCCGCAAGAACCCGGCCGCCCGGGCAGGCGTGGCCTCGCTGGCGGCAGCCGGTCTGGCCGGTCTGCTGCTGGCGACGCTCGGCGCGGCGCCCTCGCAGGCGTCCGCCACCGTCGACAACGCCGCCTGTCGTCCCGACGGCATGTACCAGACGCCCGGCGTGGACGTTCCGTACTGCAACGTCTACGACACCGCCGGCCGCGAGAAGATGGGTGCGGACCACCAGCGCCGCATCATCGGGTACTTCACCGGCTGGCGTACCGGCAAGGACGGTACGCAGCCCTACCTGGTGAGCGATGTCCCCTGGGACAAGGTCACCCACCTGAACTACGCGTTCGGGCACGTCGGCGGCGACAACAAGCTGTCCGTCGGCACCGACAACGACAAGAACGAGGCCACCGGGATCTCCTTCCCGGGCGTGCCCGGCGCCGAGCTGGACCCGTCGCTGCCCTACAAGGGCCACTTCAACCTGCTGACGAAGTACAAGAAGCAGTACCCGAACGTCAAGACCATGATCTCGGTGGGCGGTTGGACCGAGACCGGCGGGTACTTCGGTGACGACGGCAAGCGCGTCAACAGCGGCGGCTTCTACTCGATGACCGTCAACCCGGACGGCAGCGTCAACCAGGCGGGCATCGACACCTTCGCCAGCTCGGCGGTCGACTTCATCAAGAAGTACGGCTTCAACGGCGTCGACATCGACTACGAGTACCCGACCTCGATGAAGGACGCCGGCAACCCGCTGGACTGGCAGCTCGCCAACAGCAAGCGCGGTTCGCTGGCCAAGGGCTACGCGGCGCTGATGAAGACGCTGCGGGAGAAGCTCGACCGGGCCGGCGCCACCGACGGCAAGCACTACCTGCTCTCGGTCGCGGCCCCGTCGTCCGGCTACCTGCTGCGCGGCATGGAGACCTTCCAGATCGCGCAGTACCTGGACTACGTCGACATCATGTCGTACGACCTGCACGGCTCCTGGAACAAGTACGTCGGCCCGAACGCCTCGCTGTTCGACGACGGCAAGGACGGCGAGCTGGCGGCGGCCAACGTGTACGGCACCGGCCAGTACGGCGGCATCGGCTATCTGAACGCCGACTGGTCGTACCACTACTTCCGCGGCGCGATGCCGGGCGGCCGGATCAACGTCGGCCTGCCGTACTACAGCCGCGGCTTCAAGAACGTCACCGGCGGCACCAACGGCCTCTGGGGCACCGCGTCCGCGACCACCTGCCCGGTGGGCTCGGGTCTGACCGCGTGCGGTGACGGCGCCGTCGGCATCGACAACATCTGGAACGACAAGGACGACGCGGGCAAGGAGTCCCCGGCGGGCTCGAACCCGATGTGGCACGCCAAGAACCTGGAGAAGGGCATCGTGCCCGACTACCTCTCCAAGTACGGCGTGAAGGACACCGCGCTCCAGGGCACCTACACCCGCAACTACAGCTCCACCCTGGTGGCGCCGTGGCTGTGGAACGACACCAAGAAGGTGTTCCTCTCCACCGAGGACGAGCAGTCGGTGGGCGCCAAGGCCGACTACATCGTCAACCAGGGCGCCGGCGGCGCGATGATCTGGGAGCTCGCGGGCGACTACAAGTGGGACGCGACCGCCAACGGCGGCAAGGGCCAGTACGTGCCGGGCTCGACGCTGACCTCGCTGATGTACGACAAGTTCAAGGCGGCCTCGCCGTACGGTGCGACCCGCTCGACGATCGCGCTGCCGCAGCAGACCCTGCCGATCGACGTGTCGTTCACCAACTTCGCGCTGGGTGACTCCAACTACCCGATCAACCCGAAGATCCACATCGTCAACAACTCGGCGCTGACCCTGCCGGGCGGCACCGAGTTCCAGTTCGACTACAGCAACTCGGCTCCGGGCAACGCCAAGGACCAGTCCGGCTTCGGGCTCCAGGTCATCAAGCAGGACAACCCGGGCCCGGGCAACGTGGGCGGCCTCAAGGGCACCTACAACCGGGTGTCGGTCAAGCTGCCGGGCTGGCAGTCGCTGGCGCCGGGCGCGTCGATCGACATGGACTTCGTCTACTACCTGCCGGTGACGACCCCGTCCAACTGGACGGTCAACGTCGGCGGCACGCTGTACGGCCTGAAGGGCGACCTGACCCGGGGCGCCGTGGACGGTGGCACCCCGTCGCCGACCCCGACCCCGACGGCCACCGCGACCGTGTCGCCGACCGCCTCGCCGACCGCCACCGCCACCGCGACCGCCACCGCCACGGCGACCGCGACCACCACGCCGACCCCGGGTGCCTGCACGGGCGCGCCGAGCTGGGACGCGGACACCTCCTACGCGAGCACCACCAAGGTGTCGTGGAAGGGCCACTACTACCAGAACAAGTGGTGGACCAAGGGCGACGACCCCAGCGCCAGCGGTGCCTGGGGGGTCTGGAGCGACCTCGGGACCTGCTGATCGGTCGATCCGATGAGCATGGCTCTCTGAGGTGAGAGACGGCGGTGGCGGTGCACCCGGTCGGGGGGTGCGCCGCCACCGCTGCCGTCTGCCCGGGGAGACCCCGGACCGGGCGTCAGGGGGCTTCGGGCGTCAGCGCGGACGGGCGTCAGGCCGCGTCGACCTTGAGGTCGCGCAGCAGCTTGGCGACGTGCCCGGTGGCCTTCACGTTGTACAGGGCGTGCTCGACCTTGCCCTGCTCGTCGACGATCACGGTGGAGCGGATCACGCCGGTCACCGTCTTGCCGTACAGCTTCTTCTCGCCGAACGCGCCGTACGCCTCCAGCACCGCCTTCTCCGGGTCGGAGAGCAGGGTGACCTTGAGGTTCTCCGCCTCGCGGAACTTGCCGAGCTTCTCCGGCTTGTCCGGCGAGATGCCGATGACGTCGTACCCGGCGCCGGCGAAGACCTCCAGGTTGTCGGTGAAGTCGCAGGCCTGCTTGGTGCAGCCGGGGGTGAGCGCGGCCGGGTAGAAGTAGACGATCACCTTGCGGCCGAGGTGGTCGGCAAGGGACACCTGCGTGCCGTCGGCGTCGGGCAGGCTGAAGGCCGGCGCGGGGTCACCGGGCTGGAGACGCTCACTCACGGTTGGACTCTCCTGGTGCGTGGACGGGCGGTCGTACCACGGCAAACTTACCTCCGATGGTGGGTGGGGCCGCGCGGCCCTGCTCGGCAGCTGACAAACTGGTTCAGTCGTACAGGACAACATCAGTGAATTGGGGTGGCCCGAGTGGGCGAGGCGAGCACGAAGGACAAGTCGACGCGGACGACCGCCCAGATCGAGGCGGACATCTCCCGGACCCGCACCCAGCTGGCGGCGACCCTGGACGAGCTCGCCATGCGTGTCCACCCGAGCACCATCACCGCCCAGGCCAAGGCGAAGGCCGTGGCCGCCGTGGAGGAGAAGGCCGGCCGGGCGTACGTGGCGGCCAACGGCGCCGTCGAGAAGCTCAGGGCCCAGTTCGTGGACGAGAAGGGGCAGCCGCGCAAGGAGCGGATCGTCCCGGCCGCGCTGGTCGGCGTCGGCCTGGTGCTGCTGGTCGCCTCGGCCCGGAAGCGCCGCAAGGGCTGACCCGCGGAAGCGCGGGCCCGCGAGGGGCTCACGAGGGGCCGGGCGCGTGCGCGCCCGGCCTCCCGGATGCCGGGCCGGCGTCACACCGGTCGCCCCGGGGCGGTACCTTCGGGGTCGTGAGTACGAACGACGAACCGACCCGGCAGTCCGCTTCGCCCGAGCACGACTCCCCGCGCCACGACCGGCTCGGCGAGAAGCTGCCGATCAAGATGCTGCACGACCGCGTCCTGGTGAAGACCGAGGGCAGCGAGGGCGAGCGCCGCTCGACCGGCGGCATCCTCATCCCCGCCACCGCCGAGCTGTCCAAGCGCTGCACCTGGGCGGAGGCCGTCGCGGTCGGCCAGAGCGTGCGCTCGGTGGAGCCCGGCGACCGGGTCCTCTACGACCCCGAGGACAAGCTGGAGGTCGAGGTGCGCGGCGCCACCTATGTGCTGCTGCGCGAGCGCGACCTGCACGCGGTGGCCGCGATGCGGTTCGGCGACACCGAGGGCTCGACCGGGCTCTACCTCTGAGCCTCTAGCTTTGAGCCTCTGAGCCTCTGGGCCCAGGGCGCTGGTCCGGGCGCTCCGAGTCGCCCGGACCCTCCGGCGGGGCTTCCGACCGGTGACGACCCGGCGTTGTCAGTGGGCGGCAGTAAAGTCCCGGCATGACCAGCCGCATGCCTCTGATCAGTGATGAGCAGCGTCGCGCCCGGGTGGGGCGGCGGCACCTGCTGGCGCCCGCGGAGCGGGCCGCGGCCGTCGAGGAGGTGGCCGGCGCGGTCGTCGGGCTGCACGCCTCCGACGCGGCGACGGTGTACCTGTCGGCCTGCGCGCGGCTGGCGGAGCCCTCGGCGGCGGAGGTGGAGCGGGCGCTCTACGAGGACGTCACGCTGGTGAAGCTGCTGTCGATGCGGCGGACGATGTTCGCGGTGACGGAGGAGTTCGCGCCGTATGTGAGCGCGTCGAGCGCGCGGGCGATCGCCGCCCGGGAGCGGGCCACGCTGCTCAAGCACCTGCGGGAGTTCGCCGAGGGCTGGGACGAGCGGCGGCTGGCCGAGACGGAGCGCGCGGTGCTGGCGGCGCTGGAGCGGCACGGCGAGGCGACGACCGGCGAACTCGGCGCGGACGTCCCGGCGTTGCGCGAGACGATGCTGATGTCGGCGGGCAAGCCGTACGAGGCGAAGCAGAGCGTGGGCAGCCGGCTGCTGCGGCTGCTGGCCTCGGACGGGCACGTGCGGCGGTGCCGTCCGCGCGGGTCCTGGCTGAGCAGCAGCTATCCGTGGGCGCCGGTGCCGCCGTGGCGGGACGTGCCGGTGCGGGAGGCGAAGGCCGAGGTGGTGCGGCGCTGGCTGGCGGCGTACGGGCCGGCCACGGTCGAGGACGTGAAGTGGTGGACGGGCTGGACGCTTGGGGACACCCGCAAGGCGCTGGCGGACGTCGCGGCGGAGGACGTCCGGCTGGCGGGCGGGGTGGCCGGGCTGGTGCTGCCGGGGGACGCGGAACGGGTGGTGGAGCCCGAGCCGTGGGCGGCGCTGCTGCCGGGCCTGGACCCGACCACGATGGGCTGGCGGGTGCGGGACTGGTACCTGCGGGCGGAGGACGTCCCGGCGCTGTTCGACCGGGCGGGCAACGCCGGCCCGACGGTCTGGTGGTGCGGCCGGGTGGTGGGCGGCTGGGCGCAGCGCCCCGACGGTGAGGTGGTGTGGCGGCTGTTCTCGGACCTCGGGGCGGAGGCGGAGGCGGCGATCGGGGCGGAGGCGGCGCGGCTGGCGGGCTGGCTCGGCGAGGTGCGGGTGACGCCGCGGTTCCGGACGCCGCTGGAGCGGGAGTTGGTGTCGGGGGTGTAGCGGTCGCTGCGGTGCGTCACCGTCCGGCGCGTCACGGCCCGGCCGGTGGGGTGGAGCCGGCGGCGGGTGCGGTGGCGGTCGCGGTGGGCGGGGCGGTCGGCCGGGGCGAGGTGGGCCGGCTGGTGGGGGTCGGCTGTGTCGGGGTGGGCGCGGTCGGGCTGGGCGCCTGCGGGGTCTGGTTCGTCGTCGGCTCGGGGACCGCGGTGGGCTGGGTGGTCGGGGCGGTGGGCGGCTCCGGGGTGCCGGGCGGCGCGGTCGTGGCGGTGGCGCTCGGGGAGGAGGAGGGCGAGACGGTGGCGGTGGCCGTCGGGCCGCTGCTCTGGCCGGTGCTCTGGCCGGTGCCGTGGCCCGGCTGGAGGTCGAAGTGCTGGACGGCGGTGCCGTCCAGGGCGTCGGACATGTAGGCGGTCCAGATCCGGGTGGGGAAGGCGCCGCCGTTGATCCGGGTGAGGCCCGCGGTGCCGGCCAGCGGCTCCTTGGCGTGGGTCTTCGGGTTCTCCCGGAACAGGCCGACGGTGGTGGCGAGTTCGGGGGTGAAGCCGGCGAACCAGGCGGAGAGGTTGGAGTCGGTGGTGCCGGTCTTGCCGGCGGCGGGGCGGCCGAGGTCGAGGGCGGCGGCACCGGTGCCGCGCGGGCCGACGACGTCGCGCAGCACGTCGGTGACGGCGTCGGCGGTGCCCCGGTCGAGCGCGGTGGTGGGGACGTGCTCGGGCATCTTGGGGACGTCGATGGAGCCGGAGTCGGCGTTGAGGCGTTCGAGTTTGACCACGGACCACGGGGCGTACGCCGCACCGTGGTTGGCGAAGGCGGCGTAGGCGCCGGCCAGGTCGAGGGCGCTGGGGGTGGCGGTGCCGAGGGTCATCGAGGTGTTGGCCGGGTCCATGCCGGGGACGTTGTCGGGGATGCCGAGCCGGACGGCGGTCTCCCGGACGTGTACGAGTCCGGCGTCCACCCCCTCCTGCGCGTACACCGAGTTGACGGACTTCGTCATGGCGTAGCGCAGGGTGATGTTGCCGTAGTCGATGTCGTCCTCGTTGGGCGGGGCGTAGGGAGTGGGGCCACCGGTGACCGGGCGTTCGCTGGTGCCGTCGTAGCGGGTCTCGGTGGTGATCGGGCGGCCGTCGCCGCTGCTGCGGCCGGAGTCGAGCCCGGCGGCGAGGTCGATGGGCTTGAAGGTGGAGCCGATCTGGTTGTCCTGGCGCAGGGCGTCGTTGTAGGGCTGCTTGGCGTAGTCCGGGCCGCCGTAGACGGCGACGACGCGGCCGTTGCCGGGTTCGACGGAGGCGCCGGCGACGCGGACGTCGGTGTCGGTACCGGGCCGGGCCCTGGGGTCCAGTTCGTCGGTGAGTTCCTGTTGGACGGCGTGGACGAAGGCGTCCTGCTTGTTCTTGTCGAAGGTGGTGGTGATGCGCCAGCCGCCGGCCTTGAGGGTGGCGGTGTCGACGATCCCGGCGGAGGTCAGGTAGTCGTCGGCGACGCCGACGAGGTAGCCGGCCTGGCCGCTGAGGCCGGTGGCGGGCTGCGGGTCGATCGGGTCGGGGAAGGCGGTGGCGGCGCGGTCGGCCGGGCTGAGGAAGCCGAGTTGGACCATGCCGTCGAGGGTGTAGTTCCAGCGGGCGACGGCCTTGTCGCGGTTGGCCGGGGTGGCGGTCTTCACGTCGTAGGCGCTGGGGGCCTGGAGCAGGGCGGCGAGGTAGGCGCCCTGGGCGAGGGTGAGGTGGGAGACGTCGGTGCCGTAGTAGGCGTGGGCGGCGCTCTGGATGCCGTAGGCGTTGCGGCCGAAGTAGCTGCTGTTGAGGTACCCGGCGAGGATCTCGTTCTTGTCGCGCTGCTGGTCGACCTTGAGGGCGATGAACAGTTCGCGGCCCTTGCGGGAGATGGTCTGGTCCTGCGTCAGGTAGTAGTTCTTGACGTACTGCTGGGTGATGGTGGAGCCGCCCTGCATGCCCTTGCCGAGGAGGGTGTTCCAGCCGGCCCGGAGCATGCCCTTCAGGTCGATGCCGCGGTTCTGGTAGAAGGTGCGGTCCTCGGCCGAGACGACGGCGTGCTGGATGTCGGGCGGGATCCGGTCGATCGTCACGTCGGTCCGGTTGACGGCGCCGGTGCGGGCGATCTCGGTGGTGCCGTCGGAGTAGAGGTAGATGTTGTTCTGCGCGACGGCGTGGGCGTTGGGGTCGGGCACCGGGACGAGGACGTAGAGCACCGCGAAGGCGCCGACGGCGAGCAGCAGGACGGTGGTGAGGGCGCCGAGGGTGACCCGCCAGGTGGGCAGGAGCCGGCGCCAGAACGGGAGGGCGCGTCGGGCCTGGCGGCGAGCGGCACGTTTGGCCCGGCGGCGGGTGCGGCGATCTGCCCTCATGGTCATGCCGCGATTATGTGCTATTTGATCCGGAATCAGGCCCTTCTCTTTTGGCCCAACGGCCGTGGCGGCCGGGTTTGGTTCCGTTCGTCCGGAGTCGGTGGCGGGCGGGGCCGGGGCCTGCTCCGGGCCGGGGTGGGGGAAGGGCGGAAAACCCGGTGCGCGGGGTGATCGTCGGCGGTACGGTGAAAGGTGCAAACCACATAGCGCACCCACTTCGTGCAGCTCCGCCCGCCCTGCCCGGCACCCCCGGGTGGTGCCGGTCGGAGCCGGTCCGGCGTGCGCTGACGCCTACGGGCCGATGCTTGCCCGTATTTGTCGACAAGGAGACAATATGCCGAATGTCGAACCCCCTGAGACGCGGCTCGGGCCCCCTCCCGATCCGGCCGGTCCGGTCGGCCTCTACCTGGCCGTCGCCCGGGGAGCCTTCCGGCGCTACTCCACCTACCGGGCCGCCACCCTGGCCGGCGCCTTCACCAACACCGTCTTCGGCTTCATCCTCGCCTACACCTTCGTGGCCCTCTGGCAGGCCCGCCCCGGGCTCGGCGGCTACGACCAGAGCCAGGCCGTCACCTACATCTGGGTCAGCCAGGCGCTGCTGGTCACCGTCGCGGTCTGGGGCGGCGGGTTCCAGGACGACGTCCAGGACCGCTTCCGCAGCGGCGACATCGCCATCGACCTCTACCGCCCGGTGGACTTCCAGGGCTGGTGGCTGGCCACCGACCTCGGCCGGGCCGGCTTCCACCTGGTCACCCGCGGTGCGGTGCCCATGGTCGCGGGTGCGCTGGTCTTCCGCATCCGACTGCCCGAGCAGCCGCTGACCTGGGTGTTCTTCCTGTTCTCCGTGTTTCTCGCGGTGGTGGTCAGCTTCGGGCTGCGCTTCCTGGTCTCGCTCACCGGCTTCTGGCTGCACGACTCGGAGGGGGTCCGCTCGGTGATGCTGGTGGTGTCGATGTTCTTCTCCGGGATGCTGCTGCCGCTCTCGCTCTTCCCCGGCCGGCTCGGTGACCTCGCGCCCGTGCTGCCGTGGGCCGCGCTGGTACAGGTGCCGACCGACGTCTTCCTGGAGCGCTCGACCGGGGCGGGGCTGCTCGGCCCGCTCGGCTTCCAACTCGCCTGGGCCGCGGTGCTGCTCGCCGCCGGCCGGGCCGTCCAACTGCTCGCGACCCGCAAGGTGGTGGTCCAGGGTGGCTGACCTGACGACAGCGGCCGACCGGGCGGCGTCAGACCCGGCGGCAGCGGCCGACCGGGCCTCGTGGGCCGCCGGGACCTCGTGGACCGACCCGACGACCGGGACCCTGCTGGGCCGGACGCGCTGGGCGCTGAGCTGCTGGCGGCTCACCGCCGGGATGTGGATGCGCGCGATGATGTCGTACCGGGCCTCGTTCCTGCTGATGCTGGTCGCCAGCATCGCCGTCACCTCGCTGGACTTCGTCGTGGTCGTGCTGATGTTCCAGCACACCGACCGGCTCGGCGGCTGGACCCTGCCGGAGCTCGGCTTCCTCTACGGCACCTCCGGCTTCGCGCTCGGCACCGCCAACCTGCTGGTCGGCTCGATCGAGGGCCTCGGCCAGCGGATCAAGGCCGGGACGCTGGACACCGTGCTGATCCGGCCCGCACCCGCGCTCGCCCAGCTCTGCGCGGAGCGCTTCTCGCTGCGGCGGCTCGGCCGTCCGCTCCAGGCGCTGGCGGTGCTGGCCTGGGCCCTGCCCGCGCTGGACGTCTCCTGGACCTGGGACCGGGTGCTGCTCGTGCCCGTCCTGCTGGTCTGCGGCACGGCCATCTTCGGGGCGATCTTCGTCGGCGGCGCGACCTTCCAGTTCTGGTGGGGAGAGGCCAAGGAACTGCAGAACTCCTTCACCTACGGCGGCGCGACGCTGCTGCACTACCCGCCGACCGTCTTCGCCAAGGAAATGGTGGCGGGCGTGGTCTTCGGCGTCCCGCTGGCCTTCGTCAACTGGCTGCCCGCCCTGCGCATCCTCGACCGGCCCGACCCGCTCGGCCTGCCCGCCGCCTTCCAGTTCGCCTCGCCGCTCGCGGCGGCGCTCAGCCTGGCCGCAGCCGGCCTGGCCTGGCGCGCGGGGCTGCGGGCGTACCGCGGTACCGGCAGCTGACGGCTGCTCGCTTCCCTCGTCCCCTCTGAACGGAGAACTCCCATGGCACTGATCGAACTCGAAGACGTCCGCCGCACCTTCACCGTCCGCGCCAAGGCCGGCCGGCTGAAGCGGGAGAAGCGCGAGGTGCGCGCGGTGGACGGGCTGAGCTTCGGCATCGAGGCCGGCGAGTGCGTCGGCTACATCGGCCCCAACGGCGCCGGCAAGTCCACCACCGTCAAGATGCTCACCGGCATCCTGGTACCCACCGGCGGGCGGCTGCGGGTCGCCGGAGTGGACCCGGCCCGGGAGCGGGTCACCCTCGCCCGGCGGATCGGCGTCGTCTTCGGCCAGCGCACCACGCTCTGGTGGGACCTGCCGCTGCGCGACTCCTACGAACTCGCCCGCCGCATCTACCGCATCCCCGACCAGCGATATCGCGCCAACCTGGAACGCTGCGTCGAACTGCTCGACCTCGGCGCGCTGCTGGACACCCCGGTACGGCAGCTCTCGCTCGGCCAGCGGATGCGCGGCGACCTCGCGGCGGCGCTGCTGCACGACCCGCAGGTGCTCTACCTGGACGAGCCCACCATCGGGCTGGACGTGGTCAGCAAGGGCAAGGTGCGCGAGTTCCTGCGCGAGGTCAACCGGGAGCAGGGGACCACCGTGCTGCTCACCACCCACGACCTGACCGACATCGAGCAGCTCTGCGACCGGGTGATGGTGATCGACCACGGCCGGGTCGTCTACGACGGCGGGCTGGACGGTCTGCACGCGGCCGGTGAGAGCGAGCGGACCCTGGTCGTCGACCTCGCCGAGGCCCGTCCGGCGATCGAGGTGGCCGGTGCGCGGGTGGTGAAGGTGGAGGGCCCGCGCCAGTGGCTGGCCTTCCCGGCCCAGCAGAGTGCCGCCCCGATCGTGGCCGCGGTCGCGGACCGCTACCCGCTGGTAGACCTCTCGGTCCGCGAGCCCGCCATCGAGGACGTGATCGCCCGGATGTACGCCGAGGTCGCGATCGGCTGACCGGGCCCGCGCCGCGGGCGGAGCGCGCCCGGCCGGGCGGGGCCGGGCGCGTGGCCGCTCGTCGGTGTGCGTCGGTGTGCGTCGGCGGGTTGGCGGCGCGTGTCGGCGGGTGGCGGCGGTTGAGGGCGCGTAAGGGCGGTTGGCGGCGCTCGAAGCGTTCGCCCGGCGTGCTCAGGTGGGGCACGCCGTCCGCTCGCGCCGGGCAACGGGCAGACTGGCGGGGTGAGTGACGAAGCCTTCAGCGGGACCGGCCCCGGGGTCCGGTTCACCGCGGCCGATGAGGAGAAGAGACGTGGCGTCCGCCGGATGAAGACCTTCGCGACCGGCCTGCTGGCCTTCGCGACCCTGGTCTTCGCCCTCGCCACCTGGGCGCAGGCGGCCGGCGCCGGCGCCTGGGCGGGCTATGTGGCGGCGGCCGCCGAGGCGGGGATGGTCGGCGCGCTCGCCGACTGGTTCGCCGTGACGGCGCTGTTCCGGCGCCCCTTCGGCCTGCCGATCCCGCACACCGCGATCATCCCGACCAAGAAGGACGCCTTCGGCCGGTCGCTCGGCGACTTCGTCGGCGACAACTTCCTCTCCGGGCACGTGGTGCGCGGCCGGCTCGCCGCGCTCGGCATCGCGCGCCGGCTGGGGGAGTGGCTGGCCGCCCCCGGCAGCGCCGAGCGGGTCACCAAGGAGGCGTCGGCGGCGTTGCGCGGGGTGCTCGCGGTGCTGCGGGACGACGACGTGCAGGCGGTCGTCGGCGAGGCGGTGACCAGACGGGCCGCCGCCACCTCGGTCGCCGAGCCGATGGGCCGGATGCTCGGCAAGGTCGTCGCCGACGGCGGCCACCACGGGGTCGTCGACCTGATCGCGGTACGGGCGCACGGCTGGCTGACCGAGAACCACGAGGAGGTCATCCAGCGGGTCACCCAGAAGACCCCGGGCTGGACGCCCCGGTTCATCGACCACCAGGTCGGCGAGCGGGTCTACAAGGAGCTGATGCGGTTCGTCACCGACATCCGGGACGACCAGGACCACCCCGCGCGCGGCGCCATCGACAACTTCCTCGCCGACTTCGCCACCGAGTTGCAGACCGACCCGGAGACCATCGCCCGGGTCGAGCGGGCCAAGGCCGATCTGCTGGCCCGCTCCGAGGTGCAGGACCTGATCGCCTCCACCTGGGCCGCCGTTCGCACCCTGGTGCTGAACGCCGCCGAGGACGAGGACAGCGAACTGCGCCGACGCATCCGCGAGGGCGTGCGCGACTTCGGCGCCCGTCTGGTCACCGACCGGAAGCTCCAGGCCAAGGTGGACGGCTGGCTCCAGGACGCCGCCCAGTACCTGGTGGAGACCTACCGCGCCGAGATCACCTCGCTGATCTCCGAGACGGTCGCGGGCTGGGACGCCGACGACGCCTCCCGCAAGATCGAGGCCAACGTCGGCCGCGACCTGCAGTTCATCCGGATCAACGGCACCGTGGTCGGCGCCCTGGCCGGTCTGCTCATCCACACCGTGGCCGTCGCCCTCGGGGGGTGACTTAGGCTTGCGCCCCGCACTGTCCGCGCGGACGGTGCGGATACTGCGGACACTGCTGAATACGCGCGTAGAGGAAGAAGGGCACCACCGTGGTCCAGCCGGACGGAAGTCGGATCGGAACCCCCAGCGGAAGCGACGGCGCGAACGCCGCCGGAAACCGGGGCATCGAGGCGTTCATCGCCGGGATGCCGAAAGCGGAACTGCACGTCCACCACGTCGGATCGGCCTCGCCGCGGGTGGTCGCCGAACTGGCCGCCCGCTACCGCGGCCACGCGAAGGTGCCGACCGACCCCGCGGCCCTCGCCGAGTACTTCAGCTTCACCGACTTCGCGCACTTCATCGAGGTCTACCTGAGCGTCGTCGACCTGATCCGCGACGCCGAGGACGTCCGCGCGCTGACCTACGGCGTCGCCGAGGACATGGCCCGGCAGAACATCCGGTACGCCGAGCTGACCGTCACCCCGTACTCCTCGGTCAGCCGGGGCATCCCGGACGTCGCCTTCATGGAGGCCATCGAGGACGCCCGGGTGCGGGCCGAGAAGGACCTCGGCGTCGTGCTCCGCTGGTGCTTCGACATCCCCGGTGAGGCCGGTCTGGCCGCCGCCGAGGAGACCGCCCGCCTCGCCGTGGACCTCGCCCCCGAGGGCCTGGTCAGCTTCGGCCTCGGCGGCCCGGAGATCGGCGTGCCGCGCCCGCAGTTCAAGCCGTACTTCGACCGGGCGCGGGCGGCCGGCCTGCGCAGCGTCCCGCACGCGGGCGAGACCACCGGCCCGGAGACGGTCTGGGACGCGCTGCGGGTGCTCGGCGCCGAGCGCATCGGCCACGGCACGCAGGCCGTGCGGGACCGGGCGCTGCTGGACCACCTCGGCGAGCACCGGATTCCGCTGGAGGTCTGCCCGACCTCCAACATCGCCACCCGGGCGGTGGAGCGGATCGAGGAGCACCCGATCAGGCAGATGGTCGACGCGGGGCTGCTGGTCACCGTCAACAGCGACGACCCGCCGATGTTCGGGACCGACCTCAACACCGAGTACGCGGTGGCGGCCCGACTGCTGGACCTGGACGAGGCCGGGGTCTCGGCACTGGCGCGCAACGCCGTCGAGGCGTCCTTCCTGGACGCGGCCGGGAAGGCCAGGATCGTCGGCGAGATCGACGCCCACCTGGCCGGGTGGCAGCGGGGCTGACCTGCCCGTTCCGGCCTCGCCGGGTTTCTCCGGGTGGTCTTCCGTTCCTCTGCCGTGCGGCCTTCCACCCTCTACCGCGTGATCCTCCACCGCCCCGCCGGCTGTTGCCCGCGGGGCGGTTCGCTGTCGGCCGCACCCCCTGGTGTCATGGTGGCGCCACTTCGGCAATGGTGGTGCCAAAAAGGTCTGGCCGTGGCGCCACGGGTGTGCCACGATGGCGCCATGGACCTCTCCCCGTACGTCGACAACCTCCGGCACGAGCTCGCGGTGGCGGCGGGCGCGGGTGGCGACGACGCCCGCGCCCTCGCCGAGCGGCTCACCCTGCCCCTGGAGTCGGCCGTCCGGCTCACTCTGCTCAACGCGCTCTCCGCGGCCGTGACCGAGATCACCCGTGACCTCGCCCCCGGCTCGGTCGACGTGCGGCTGCGTGGGCTCGATCCCGAGTTCGTGGTGACGGTGCCGCCGTCGCCGGAGCCGTACGAGAGTCCCAGGGGGGTGGTGTCATCCATGGTGCCATCCGTGCCACCCGTGGCGCCGGCGGCCCCGTTGGCGCCGGACTTGGACGACAGCAACACCGCCCGGATCAACTTCCGCCTCCCCGGTCACCTCAAGAGCAGGGCGGAGGAGGCCGCCGGGCAGGAGGGGCTCTCGGTCAACGCCTGGCTCGTCCGGGCCGTCGCCGCCGCCCTGGAGCCGGGGGAGCCCGCCGCCCGCACCCCCGGCCGTACCCGCCCGGGAGTCGGGCAGGGCTACACGGGCTGGGTCCACTAGCCCGGGATCCGCCGCGCCCCGCCAGTAAGCGAGTCACTTCTCTTCCACGTCACCCCCGCTCCCACCAGCGGGAACACACACCAGAGCCAAGAGGACGGGACAGCCATGCCTACTTTCGACACCCCCGACGCGATCTCCGCCATCCTCGAATTCGACATCGGGTCGGTCCGGATCATCGCGAGCAAGCGCATCGACACGGTCGTCGAGGTGCGGCCCGCGGACGGCACCGTGGAGGCGGACATCCGGGCCGCACAGCAGACCAAGGTCACCTACGCGAGCGGCAGGCTGTCGGTGAAGGGGCCGAAGAAGCGCTCGCTGTTCGGCCGGACGGGCTCGATCGATGTCACCGTCGAGCTGCCGGCCGGCTCCGAGGTGCACGGCAACTCGCCGATGGCGGACTTCATCTGCGAAGGCCTGCTCGGTGACTGCCGGCTGAAGACGTCCCTCGGCAACATCCAGGTCGAGCAGGCCGCCACCGTCGAGCTGAAGGTCGACCACGGCGACATCCGGCTGGAGCAGGCGAGCGGGGACGCCGAGATCGCCGGGTCGGGCCGGGTCCGGATCGGCGAGGTCGGCGGCGCGGTGACGGTGAAGAACGGCAACGGGGAGACGGAGATCGGCGAGGTGCGCGGCGACCTGCGGGCCAACGCCTCCAACGGACGGATCGACGTCGGGGTCGCGCATGCGGACGTGGACGCCAAGACGGCCCACGGCGGCATCCGGATCGCCGAGGTGACGCGCGGCCGGGTGGTCCTGCAGACCAGCGTGGGGGACTTGGAGGTCGGCATCCGCGAGGCGACGGCAGCCTGGATCGACGTGCACTCCCAGATCGGCGGCGTGCGCAACTCCCTCGGTCCGGTGGAGGGGCCGGGTGAGGCACGGGAGACCGTCGAGGTGCGGGCGCGGACGCAGGTCGGCGACATCGTGATCCGGCGTTCCTGAGCATCCGTCACAGAGAAGGCAGCGAGACCGTCATGACCTCAGCGCCCAGCCCGCCCACGTCGACCGCGGCGATCTCCGCCGTCGGTCTGAGCAAGTCCTACGGCGACAGAGCGGTGCTCACCGGCATCGATCTGCACATCCCCGAGGGCACGGTGTTCGCCCTGCTCGGGCCGAACGGCGCGGGCAAGACCACCACCGTGCAGATCCTCTCGACCCTCATCCCGGCCGACGGGGGGACGGCCCGGGTGGCGGGCCACGACCTGGTCCGGGAGAGCGACGCCGTCCGGACCGCGATCGGCGTCACCGGCCAGTTCTCGGCCGTGGACAACCTGCTCACCGCCGAGGAGAACCTGCTGCTGATGGCGGACCTCAACCACCTCGGCCATCGGGAGGGGCGGAGGCGGGCGGTGGAGCTGCTGCGGAGGTTCGACCTGACGGAGGCGGCGGCCAAGCCGGTCGTCACGTTCTCGGGCGGGATGCGGCGCAAACTGGACCTGGCGATGACGCTGGTCGGCGATCCGCGGATCATCTTCCTCGACGAGCCGACGACGGGGCTGGACCCGCGCAGCCGGCGGACGATGTGGGAGATCATCCGGGGGCTGGTGGCCGACCACGGCGTCACGATCTTCCTGACCACGCAGTACCTGGAGGAGGCCGACCAACTGGCCGACCGGATCGCGGTGCTGGACGGCGGCCGGATCGTCGCCGAGGGGACGGCGGACGAGCTGAAGCGGCTGATCCCGGGCGGCCACATCCGGCTCCGGTTCGCGGACGCGGGGGAACTCGCCGCGGCGGCCCGCCTGTTCGACTACGCCACGGCGGACGACGAGGCGCTCACCCTGGACATCCCCGGCGACAACTCCGTCCTCACCGTGAAGGCCGTGTTCGACGCGCTCGACAACGCGTCCGTCCGCGCGGAGTCGCTCACCGTGCACGTCCCCGACCTGGACGACGTGTTCCTCACCCTGACCGGGGAAGGCGCCGCCCGATGAGCACCATGAGCTATGCCGTCAGCGACTCGCTGACGATGCTGCGACGCAACCTGAAGCACGCGGTGCGGTATCCGTCCATGACGTTCGCGGTCGTGATGATGCCCGTGATGATGCTGCTGCTGTTCAACTACGCGTACGGCGGGGCCCTCGGCGCGGGGATCGGCGGCGGCAAGTACATCGACTACGTGACGCCCGGCATCGTCCTGATGGCGGCGACCTCGGGCGCTCTCGTCACCGCGGTCGGCGTCTGTGTGGACATGACCGAGGGGATCGTCAACCGCTTCCGGACGATGGCGATATCCCGTTCGGCGTTCCTCACCGGGCATGTCGTCGGCAGCCTGATCCAGACGGTGATCGGCCTCGTGCTCGTCATCGGCGCGGCCTTCGCGACGGGGTTCCGTCCCGACGCCACCCCGGTGGAGTGGCTCGCGGCCATTGGGCTGCTGGTCTTCGTGACCCTCGCCCTGACCTGGCTGGCGGCCGGCATCGGTCTGGTCGCCAAGACCCCCGAGAGCGCCAGCAACATCCCGATGCCGCTCCAGTTCCTGCCCTTCATCGGCAGCGCCATCGTCCCGCCCGACTCCATGCCGACCGCCCTGCGCTGGTTCGCCGAGTACCAGCCCTTCACCCCGATCATCGAGACCCTCCGGGGCCTCCTGATGGGCACCCCCATCGGCACCAGCGCCCTCAGCGCCCTCGCCTGGTGCCTCGCCCTGACCCTCACCGGCTACCTCTGGGCCCGCACGGTCTTCCACCGCACCGCGCGGCGGTAGGCGCCTCGCGGGTGCTCGTTGCGGATCAGGCGCTCGGCACCGGGGTACAGCCCCGGCAATGGCCTTTTCTCAGCGAGGGTTGAGGGGCGCATCGGCTGCCTCGCGTCCACCTACCGGTCCTCTCGTCTGCTGCGGTGGAGCGAACGCCGGAAGTGATTCGAGTGCGAACGGTATGCATGGGGCACTTCCCGTGCGGCTGGGCGGTCGCCCGGTCGCACCGATCTGACGGGAGCCGCCCATGCGACGTGCGGTAACTGTGTTCGGAGCCCTGGCCGCGGCGGGGATGATGGCGCTCGCCGTGCTCACCTCGGCCTCGGCGGCCCACGGCACCTTCGTCTTCGGCGGCGGGCAGGTGGTCGAGAACCCGAGCGGGTGTGTCAATGCCGATATCTGGCCGCTCATCCTCCACAACCGCACGAACGAGTACGCCGTGGTCTACAGCGGCCCGAACTGTACGGGTGACGTCCTGACGGTCGTTCCCCCGGGCGGCCGGACGACCCAGGAGTTCGGCTCAAGCGTGTACGTCGTCTGACCGTGCGCGGTTCCAGCCGAGGCCGGCCCGGCATCGCGGGCCGGCCTCACTGTGTGTGGCCGCAGGTGCCATGGGAGCATCGGCGAGGCCGACCGGGGCCGGGGCGGGCCGGGTGGCGGTCACTCCCTGGCGTTAACTTTCGTGTGGGGATCACTCGTTCGACGGATGGGTGGCTTGGTCATGCCGATCCGGCCGTGGTCGGGTGTCGGCATGACCACCACCGCAATTCGGCGGCTCGTCGCCTCCGCCGCTGTCGCCGTCGTCATCACCACCACCCTGGGGGCCGCCCCTGCGACACGGCCGGCCTCGGCCGACTCGCTCGGCCTCCTTCAGCTCTCCGTCACCCGTGACGAGGACGGCTCCCTCGTGGAGGACTTCGTCCTCACCTGCGACCCGAACGGCGGCACCCACCCCGATCCGGACGCCGCCTGCGCAGCCCTGACCGCAGCCGACGGAGACTTCGACCGCCTTGTCGGCGATCCGGACCGCTTCTGTCCCGACTACTACGACCCGGTCACCGCCGACGCCGAGGGCGAGTGGAACGGCCAACGGGTCGCCTGGCAGAAGACCTTCACCAACCAGTGCTTCCTGGAGCGCGCCACGACCCCGGTCTTCTGAGGCCGAGGACGCCCCGCATCAGCAGCCCGGCCCTCCGTCGAAGGACGGAGGGCCGGGCTGCTGGCGTGTCACGGTAAAGAGGATCGGATTGGAGTCGATGTCATCCTGCTCGGTCGCATGCAACTCCAGCACAGTGTCTGACGTGGAGTCAGGAGTACGTAGACCTCCTGGCGCGCCGGGCCGGGGGCTTTGAAGGTGCGACGAATCCGGCCCTGCGGAAAGTTCTGATGCGAAATCGTTACTACTTGCAGAGGGCCGCAAGTGCTGCCGATTTGCGCAGAATCTGCGCCCGGTATCGACCGAGTCCTCCAGGAGTTTCGTGGCTGACGGTCATCGCATGATCGCTGTGGGGTTTCGGGCTCGTTGCCCCGTGCGGATGTGACTGTCAGTATGACGAACGGCACCGGCGGTCAGCCGGTGCCGTTCTAGTGACCGGGCTCGGCGTTGCAGCGCTGGAGTCCCGATCCCGCCACCGACCCGTAACAGAAGGAGAAGTGATGGCGGATCTCACCACCCCCGCACTGCGGGTGCGTTCAAAGATAGCGCGATCTGTCGCGATAGCAGGACTGGCCGTTGCGGCAGCGGTTGCCGCGGCCCCGGCGGCAACGGCCTCCGGGACGAGCGGCCAAACCAATGGCTGCTACTCGACTTGGGGTAGCACCGGATCCAACGCGCACTGCAAGAGCGTTGGGGTCACCGGCTACTACCGCAACCACGCAGAGTGCAGTTGGCAGTCCGACCGGTGGAGCACGTACTACTACTTCTGGAACCTGTCTTCTCAGCCCAACTGGGGGCAGGTCGACTGCGCGTTCTCGATCGAGAGCTCGTGGGTTGACTACACCACCGGTCCGTGACCAGTACATCGGAGGAGAGAGTGATGACGAAGTCTGACAATTCGGCTCCGAGTCGGCGTTCCTCGATGGCGCGGGCCGCCGCAATCGCCGGTCTTGCCGCTGCCGCAGTCGCCGTCGTGTCTCCGGCCGCAATGGCCAGCGGGACCAGCAACGATGTCAATGGCTGCTACTCCACATGGGGCAGCACCGGGTCGAACGCGCATTGCAAAGACGTGACTGCTACGGGCTTCTACCGTAATGCGGCGTCCTGTAACTGGTCTTTGGACCAGCAGTCGGCCGAGTACATGTTTCTCTTCGGCTCGTCGAAGCAGGACTGGGGACAGGTGGACTGCACGTTCAAGATCAATTTCTCCTGGGTGAACTTCCGAGGCTGATGCAACCCGGCAGGACATGAAGTACCGGGCGCCCTCGTCTCTGGGGGCGCCCGGCTGATCGTGTGAAGGGAAAGAAAGCGCGTGCAACCGATTGCGGCCCTGTCGGGGTTAGTGCAGGGTTACGGCCGCCGCGAGGTGATTTCCGGCCTTGACTGGGACCTTGGCATTGGCGTGCATGGCCTGCTGGGCCCGAATGGTGCGGGTAAGACGACACTCTTGCGCACCCTGGCCACCGTCGTGCCGGCCAGGCAGGGATCGCTGACAGTATGCGGCCACATGGTGCGCTCGGAGCGCTCCGCGCGAGCCGCCCGTCGGCGGATCGGTTACCTCCCACAGGACTTCGGCTACTACCCGGCCTACTCGGTGTACGACTTCGTCCGCTACTGTGCGTGGCTGCGTGGTGTGCCGTCCAGAGAGGCCCATCAGGAGACCGTGAGGGCGATCGAGTCCGTGGGCCTCGAAGGCCGCGCAAAAGACACGATGAAGTCACTCTCGGGCGGGATGCTCCGCCGCGCGGGCGTCGCCTCCGCGATCGTCGGTTCACCCAGCCTGCTGTTGCTGGACGAGCCCACTGTCGGACTCGACCCGGCACAGCGACTTCAGTTCCGCGACCTCATCCGGTCGTTGAAGGACACTGCCGTGATCCTCAGTACCCATCTCGTGGAGGATGTCGCGGCCGTCTGTGACGAGGTCGCCGTCATGCGGGATGGCGCGTTCGTGTTCCGCGGTACGCCGCGCGATCTTGCCGCACGCAGCGCGGAGGCCGGTGTGGCGGGCGACAGTCCGCTGGAACGCGGGTACATGGCAACCTTGGGAGTGTCGGCGTGATCCGTATTCTCCTGATGGAGTTGCGTCGGTCGCCACTTCGGTGGTGGCTGCCGGTCCTGATTGCTCTCGATCTTGCCGTTCTGTTCGGGAGGTCGCGGTGGTGGATCGGCGTGTGGTCGGAGGCAAGCGTCGCTGCGCAGATCCCGTCGTTCTACGTCGGTCCTCTGCTTGCGACGGCTGCCGCCTGGTCTGCCGGCCGGGTACATCGGAACCGCATGGGCGATCAGATCGCGGCAGGATCCAAGCCCCGTTGGAACAGCGAGTTACCGCAGCTTGCCGCGACCGTAACCTACGGTCTCGTGGCCTACATGGTCGGCGTCGTTGCCGCTGCCGCAGTCAGCGTCGAAGAAGCCGGACCGGGTTTCCTCTGGCTCGGCTATGTGTTCCTCGGCGTGAGCGTCATCACGTTGTGTGCGAGCGCGGGACATCTGGTCGGCAGCTGGTTTCCCTCTGGCGTAGCTGTACCGGTCATCGTCGGCCTTGCCTGCTTTGTCGTCCTGGCTGCCGCAGGAGGGCCGGGCAATCTCGGACTGTTCATGCTCTCCGGCGCCCCGTACGTCGGCATCGTGCCCACCGCGCTCGTCGCCCGCTTGGCCCTGGCCGGTGTAGTCGCCGTTCTCGCGGTCCTGGCCCCCCGCCCAACCGGGCGCGTCTTTGGGGGCCCAGGCGTGGTGTTCGCCGGTGGCTCCGTGGCCCTGGCGTTGCTGTCCGTCCTGGCGCTGGGAGCCGCGGGCGCCGTCCGAGAACCGCGTCCAGCGCCAGCCGCCCCGCTGTGCACGAACACTACCCCGCAGATCTGCGTTTGGCCGGAGCAGCGTAAGTACCTGCCGCAGCTGGAAGAGATGGCGATCCGCGCAGCCGCCCTGCCGGCAGACCTGATCAAGTCGCCTGGATCGTTCCACGAACAGGGCCTGCGTGGCGGAGGCGAGCTCGACGGGGACTTCTCGATCAGCGAGGGTTCCATGTGGGAGGCCGCAATAGGAATTGCGATGGCGATAGGCAACGCCTCCGAGCCGAAGCCCTGCCAGGGCAACGACGCGGCTGGCGAACGCCGCTATCGGGCAATGTTCGAGGTCGACGCGTGGATCACCGCGCGTATCGCCGGAGGGGGGCAGCCCGCAGACCGGCACGGCGGGCCTCCCGGTGTGGACCAGGCCGAGATCGCCCGGCTCATCACCACTCCGGAGGCGTACCAGGAGAACTGGGTTCGGCAACGGATGGAGACCATCGGTGGGGCTCACTGTGGATGAGCCCCGTTGGGGCACGATCTCGCGATTCGCGCGGTCTCACAACGTTCGCGGCATCTTTACCGTGTTCGCGCTCGTTGCCGTATGTGACGCGTTGTTCGGCTCAGTTATGCTCCAACTTCCCTACACGAACGGGGGAACGGGGATACCGTTCAGGCGGGAAATCCCGCTCGTCTTTGCGACTGTGTCGGTAGCCGGGCTGGCCAGCCTTATGCAGCGGTTCGAGGAGACCGCCACGACCGCATTCCGCCGCGCCCAACTCGCTTGGATCGCGGGTGTTGTGGCCTTGTCCGCAGCAGTCCTCGGTGTGGAGGAACTTGTCATCAGCTCGCCTGCCGTCGCTGTACTTCTTACACGCGGTCTGCTGATCTGGACCGGTCTTGCACTACTCTCCGGCCGCTTGTTCGGATGGAGACTCTCCTTCATTCTGCCCTTGGCCAGCGTCTTCCCCCTCACCTACTGGCAATACGATGCGCAGGGCCGTAACAGGTGGTGGGACTGGACCAACCAGCCGCCCACTGCCTGGCCCTGCTGGGCCCTCGCTGTCGTGGCTCTTGGCATCGGTTGTGCGGCAATGACCCTGACACCGTGGCGTGCGGCCAGGATGCGCTCGGGGTGGAGCATGCGGGTCTGGGCGCGGTTGCGTTGAGGAGGCCGGGCCGGCCCGGCCCTCCGTCGAAGGACGGAGGGCCGGGCTTTCTGGAGCGTCGGGGCTACGGAGGCGGCCGGGAGGGGGAGACCGAGGTGGCCATGAATGGGGGCGTGCCGACAGGTCTGTCAGTGACCGGTACTACGGTCGCGCCTATGGAAGCGGAACTCGCCAAGCACGTCGACCCCCTGCCCGGACGGGTCGGCCATGTCGCCGGTATCGAATCGCTCACCCTCGACGGGCATCGCTACTACTTCGGATTCGACTACGGCAGCGACATGGTCGTCTCGCCGCCGATCGACGACCCTGACGCGATGGCGGCATTCGCGAGTGAGCACCTGCGGCAGACCACGGGTCGGCACGACAGGGCTTACTGGGCGGACCTCGTCGCCTCGGCGGTCGAGAGCTCCGCGTTGGTCTCGGAGGAGGCACAGCGGGAGTGGACCACGGAGGGGTTGCGCGTTGACCTGCCGGCCCCTGGGGGTCACCTGCTCTATCTCCTGGGCGCCGCCACCGAGTGGGACGACTGGTTCGCCGAGTCGCCGCCGGCACAACAGGCCTACCGGCGGCTGGGGTTCGAGGAGGAGGATTCGGACTTCGTCGACCACTGCCTGGAGGCCGTCCGGGACCATGGGGTGGCTGCCCGGCCTGACGAGTGGACAGTCATCCGCTTCCACCTCACGGCCGCGGTGCAGCATCTCCCGGGCAACTGGAGGCTGCTGTTCGACCCGCTTGCGGAAGGCGTCGCCAGTTACGAGTGATGTGACGCGTCGCTTCGGAGGGGGTGTCGCGTGCCGACGGACTCCAGCCGGTGCTCGGTCGCTCCGGTGTCCGGCACGGTGCTGACCGCGGCGAGGTTCACGGCGCGACCGGCTGGAGTGTCGTCGTCCACGACCGCGACGAAGGCGGCTACCACGAGCACGCCATGGGCTTCGCCGAGTGGCTCCACCGGCACCTGCTCGGCGAGGTGGTCATCCACCCGGGCGGAACGTACGTCACTCCCGGACCGGTCAAGCTCCAGCACCTTCCGATGAGCCCGAACGACCGCCCCGTCCCCTGGTACGGGCCTGAGCGCGGCGTGTGAGCCGCCGTCTCTCCCGGTGACGGCGGGTCCCCGGACCTGCCGGCGCCGCACGGGCGGCGCACCGTTCTTGACGCCCGGGTCAACGGTTCGGGCCCTTTCTGGGATCTAACAGCCAGGAGGTGCTCATGAGAGAACCGAAGAAGGCGCAGGACGAAGACTTCCAGGTGTTCGTGGTCGCCGTCTGGCCGCGCCTGCTGCGTACGGCCTTTCTGCTGACCGGCCAGCAGCAGGCGGGCGAGGACCTCGTCCAGTCGACCCTCGAACGCGCCTACGCGGCATGGGGAAAGGTCCGAAAGGCCAACACTCCGGAGGCGTATGTGCGCCGGATCCTGGTCAACGAGCACGCACGCCGGCTGCGGCGCCGGGTGCCCGAGCAGCTGGTCACCGAGCTGCCGGAGCGGGCCGCGCAGGACGGCTTCGGCGGGCTCGACGAACGCGGCGTGCTGCTGAAGGCACTGGCCGAACTTCCGCCGCGCCAGCGGCAGGCCGTCGTGCTGCGGTACTGGGAGGACCTGAGCGAGAGCCAGGCGGCGGCGGCCATGGACTGCTCCGTGGGCACGGTGAAGAGTCACGCGTCGAAGGGCATCGCGAAGCTGCGGGCCTCCTCGGCACTGACCGGTATGACACAGATCAAGGAGACGGTATGAGCGAGAACAGCCACGCGGGCTCGGCCGGGGACGCGCGGATCGGTGCCGGGCTGACGGAGCTGACGGCGGGGGTGCGGATCGTGCCCGCCCCCCTTGCCGAGATCATCACGGGCGGGCGGCGGCTGCGCAGGCGCCGGAACCTGCTGACCGGAGCCGCGGCCCTGACGGTGACCGCGGTGGCGGCGGTCGTGCTGGTGGCCCTGCCGGGCCTCCGGCCGGGCGGTGACGGTTCGGTGGCGCCCGCTGCCGCACCCGTCCTCGGCGGCGCCCTGCCCGGGAGTGCCCCCGCGAGTCCTTCGGCAAGCCCCGGCGCCGCCCGGGACCCGTTCCAGCCGGTCCGCACCCTGGTGGCGGAAGGCACCACCGACGGCAAGCAGTGGCAGGCGTGGGCGGCGCTGTGGCCGCTGTCGACCAGGGAGCAGTCCTTCCAACAGGCCCAGCTGATCTGGCAGGAACAGCACGCCGCGGGCTCCGACCTGAGCGAACCGACCCCCGATTACGTTGCCCGGTACTGGCAGCCGACCACCGACATCGTCGACCTCTACCTCGTCGTCGACGGCGCCCGCCTGCCCGACGACCGCCTCTCCGACACTCCTGTCCCCGGGACCGCGGAGCCGCTGACCACCGGCCCTGACGGCAGTCTGACGGGCTGGCTGCTCGGCGGCGGCAGCGACAAGAGCGGAAAGCCCGAGGTCCTCCCGGTCATGATGGGCGCGGTCCGGCCCGATGCCGCCAAGGTGGTCGTGAACTGGTCGAACGGGACCACCTCCGAGCCCCGGCTCGCCCCCGTCGGGGACTCCCCGCTCCGCTGGATCGCGGTGGCCCAGCCGGCCGGTCTGCACGCGACGTCCTTCAAGGTCTTCGCCGCGGACGGCCGGCTCCTGGGCACCAACAAGAGCTGGCTGAACGGGTAGCCGGGCCCGGCGGCGGTACGAGTCCGACGTCCTCGCACCACAGGGCCCGCCGTCCCTTCCGGAGGCCGGCCGCGCCGTACTCCGGGGAGCGCGGCGCGGCCGGTCCGTCCCGCGTCAGCGCAGGGTGTCAGGTCCGTCAGGGCTGGCGGGAACGTGCCCGTGGGCGGGGCGTCCTTGCCGCAGGCGGCCTTGATCACGAGATTCTGGAACGCCCGGCCCGGCCCCTCCGGGTCGCCCTCACCGTACGGGGTGTGCGAGAGGGCGAACTGCTTGCCGCCGTCCAGCGATCCGAGCAGCACCGTCCCGTACCCCGGGAGCCCGCCGAGGTGCCCCCAGGCCGGCCCGCACGGGAGGTCGAAGCGGATCAGGCCGAGGCCGTAGTCGGCGCCGATGGCGGGGGCCGGCACGGTGGTGGTCATCTCGGCGAGCTGGGCCGGCGGCAGCAGCCGGCCGCCGAGCAGGGCGGCGTGGAAGCGGGTGAGGTCGTTCGTGGAGGAGATGCCGTTGCCCGCCGCGTCGCCGAAGGTCGGGTTGATCCGGGTCATGTCCACCGGACCCTCCGGGAGTTTGGCGTAGCCGTGCGCGTGCGGCCCGGGGATGCCGGTGCCGGAGGTCGGCATGACGGTGTCGTCGAGGTGCAACGGGCGGATGATGCGCTGCTCGACCTCCTTCTGCCAGGTCCGGCCGGTGGTCTTCCCGATCAGCATTCCGAGTAGGACGTAGTTGGTGTTGGAGTAGTGCCAGCCCTGGCCCGGCGCGAAGTACGGCGGGTGCTCGAAGCCCGCCGCCACCAGCTGCCGCGGGCGGTAGTCGGTCCAGCGGCCGTGCGCCAGGTAGGTCCGCAGGCTCGCGTCGTCGTGGTAGAGGAACCGAGGATCCTCCAGGTAGTCGAACAGGCCGCTGGTGTGGTTGAGCAGTTGGCGCACGGTGATGCCCGCGCCGTTCGGCACCACACCGGGCAGGTGGCGTTCGACCGGATCGTCGAGGCCCACCCGGCCGTCGGCGACCAGCTGGAGTACGACGGTCGAGACGAACGTCTTGGTGACGCTGCCGATCCGGAACCGGCCGTCGGCGCGGGCCGGTTCGCCGGTGGTCAGGTCGGCGCTGCCCGCCGCGCCCCGCCAGAGCGGGCGGCCGTGGTCGCGGACCTCGACCAGGGCGGACGTCGAGCCGCCCTGCTCGACCAGGGCCTCCAGTTCGGGGCGCAGGTCGACGGACGGGCGGCGCTCGTCCGCCGCCGGGGTGGACGGGCCCGGGGTGGACGGGCCCGGGGCACTGGTACCGGCGGCCATGGCGGCCGTCGGTACCAGCGGGACGACGGTGGCGCCGGCGATGGCGACGGCGGCGAGCCGCAGCCCCAGGCGGCGGCGCGAGGTGGTGGTGGTCATGGTGATTCCCTCCCCCGGAGCCCGGCTGCCGGGCCCCTGGGACCACGTTCGCATCCACGCTTCGCCGATCGCGTCACCCTCGGGGCGGGGCCGGCCGTACACCCTGCGACGGGTGTCGGCCGGCCGTCCGGCGGGGGTGGACGCCGCCGGTGGTATGACTCAAATCACTTGACCCGAAAAGGATTTGATGATCGGTCTGGAGTTCTCAGCGGAGCCGGGAGGAGGAGAGGATCGACGCGAGGTGGGCGACCACCATGCCCCAGGTGATCGCGGCGATCGCCGCCACCGCGACCCGGGTCGGGTCCGTGCTGCCGACCGCCGCGTCCGCCACCGCGACCGCCAGCAGCACCAGCGACGCCTCGATGCCGTTGGTCACCCGGTGGATCTTGAGGACGGAGGCCAGCCGTCGCGCCGTCGCGATGCCCTGCGAGCGCGGCTGGGTCGACTCGTCGTCGGCCGGTGCCAGACCGCTGCGGGCGCGTGCCACATCGACCAGGTCCGTCGAGGCCTTCAGCAGCACCACGCCCAGCGCCGCCGCCAGGCCGACCGAGACCCACAGCTCCGACCCGCCCCGTGCCGCCCGGACACCCGCCCCGATCATCAGGGCGGCGTCGGCCAGATAGGCGCCCAGCCGGTCGACGTAGACACCCGCCGTACTGAACTGCTTCTTCCAGCGGGCCACCTCGCCGTCGACACAGTCGAACAGCAGGAAGAGCTGGAACAGCACCGCCGCCAGCACCGCTCCCGGCAGCCCGGGGATCAGCAGCGCGGCCCCGGCGCCGACACCGCAGACGACCATGGTCCAGGTCAGCGAGTTCGGCGAGACGGAGGTGCGCACCAGCTGCCTGGTCGTCCGCAGCGAGACCCGGCGCATGTACAGCCGCCCCGCCCAGTGCTCCCCGTTGCGGCTCCCCAGCTTGGCCTGCGGCTGGCAGACCTCCCGCAACTCCGCCAGCGCCGGAGCAGCCACCATGATGATTTCCTCCACCTGTCCGGCCTGCCCTGGGCCCGATCCGGCCCGTCCCGACCTCGGCCCGGCCCCGATCCGGCCGCCGACGACCGACGACCTCGAAACGATCTTCACAGGCTAGGGCGTGTCTGACAATTCGCGGCGGATCAGTGTGCGGCGGTGGGGTGCGTGCACCGCAAGGCGGAGGAGGGAGCCACTGCGGTGGGGGCACCTCCCGGCCGGAGGCTGGGGGAGTGCGTGCCCTGGGGGTACCTCCCGGCCGAAGGCTGGGGGAGCGTCGCACGCCCGGCGGGAATTGCCAGACACGCCCCTGGACCGCGACGGCGACCGGGCGCGAAGCGGGCCAGGACCGGGCGGGGTGGTCCGGCCCGCTTCGCGCCCGTGGGGTGCGGCCGTCCGGCGGCGTGGGCCGTCAGACCAGGGCCACCCCCGGGACCGGGGCGCCGCGGTGCAGCCAGGCGCGTTCGGCGGCGGACCAGGTGGTCGTGGTCAGCAGGTAGATCGCGGCGGCCAGCGGCACCAGCGAGGCGAACAGCACCGTGCCGAAGGACAGGTACGGCAGGAAGGCCGCCCCCGGTTGCGGGGTGGGCTGCGCCGCCGCGGCCCGCCGGGCCCGCCGGAAACCGACGTACGCCACCGCCGCCAGACCCGCGTACAGCACGCCGAAGACCGCCAGCTGCGCCGGGCCCGTCGCGCCGTGCACGTGCAGGCCGAGCGGGACGCCGAAGAGGGTGTGGCCGAGCAGGTCGTTCGGGGTGGTGAAGAGGCGGTACATCACCGAGAAGAACGGGAGCTGCACCAGCATCGGCAGGCACCCGGCGAACGGCGAGGCCTTCTCCTTCCTGTACAGCTCGGCCAGCGCGGCCTGGAGCTTCTCCGGCTTGCCCTTGTGCTTGCGGTTCAGCTCGGCGACCTGCGGGGCGAGCCGTGCCCTGGCCTTCTCGCCGCGCGCCGCCGCCCGGGCGAGCGGATGCAGGGCCAGGCGGACGCAGACGGTGAACAGGACGATCGCCAGCGCCGTCGGCAGCAGACCGGCGAGTGCGGAGACGACATCGTGGGCCAGGCCGACGGCCGGGTCGAAAAGCGCGAAAACAGACATGACGGGGTGAGCCCTCCGGGGTCTCAAAGCATGAGTGCATGAGTGATCGGCGGAGGACGGCCGCGCAACGGCGGTGGGAAGACGAGGGGTTACGCGGCCGCCGGGGCCGCCCCCGGTGCCCTGGGGCGTCGCCTGCCCCGGGCGTCCGGATCGCGCTGCGGAAGGAAGGCGGTCCGGAACGCGCGTCGGCGCAGCGTCCCGTCCCGTACGGCGGCCGGCGCCCGCGCGCCCAGCAGCCGGGCGGCGGCCAGCGTGCCCGCGGTCGCCCCGGCCAGCAGCACCACGGCCGCGGCGGCGGCCACCGAGGTCAGCGTGCCGCCTTCGGTGAGCAGCTCGCCGGTCAGCACCCGGAGCAGCCCGAGGAGCACCGCGACCACGGACATGGGTGCTCCTCCTCGTTTCTCCGGCGCCGGTGTGCCTCGACCGGTGTGCTCCGACCGGCGGGTGTCAGACGTTGACGACGATCGTACGGCCTGCCGGGTTCCCGGGCACAGGGCCCGGAGCGGGAGGGCGTGCGAGGGCGTGCGAGGCCGTCGCGCGCGCCGTAGCCAGGGGCGCTACACGGGGCTACCGTGGACAGATGAAGGTGATTACCCAGCGGGAGTTCCGGAACAACTCCGCCGCGGTGATGGACGCCGTCGAGGCGGGGGAGACCTTCCACATCACCAGGAACGGGGTCGAGGTCGCCGAGTTGCGGCCGGTGCAGGGGCGGCGACGGCTGACGGCGGAGGAGCTGGTGGCGCGGCACGTGAAGCTGCCGCGGGTCGACTACCAGCAGATGCGCAAGGAGGCCGAGGAGTACTTCGGGCCCGAGGAACTGGTCGGGGACGAGGGCGACGACCCCTTCGAGCGGCCGCGTGGCTGAGCGGCGCAGGGCGCCCCGGCGGCGGCCGGCCGGGGTGCTGGACACCTGCGTCTACATCGACCTGGCGCTGCTCAACCCGGCGGAGCTGCCGGCCGTCCCCGAACTGACCGCGATCACCTTCGCCGAACTGCAGCAGGGCGTCTCGATGGCGCGGGACGCGGTCAGCCGGGCGGCACGGCTGGAGGTGCTGGGGGCGGCGATGGCCGACTTCGACCCGCTGCCGTTCGACGCGGCCGCCGCCGCCCGCTACGGGACCCTCGTCACCCTGACCATCGCCGCCGGGCGGCAGCCGCGCCCGCGCCGGATCGATCTGATGATCGCCGCGGTGGCCTCGGCCCATGGGCTGCCGCTGTACACCCGCAACGTGGCGGACTTCCGGGGGCTCGGCTCGGCGGTCGAGATCATCGGCGTTTAGGCGGGGTGGCTGCCAGGGTGCTGGAGATCGGCGGCTACAGCACCACCCCGGGTGCCCCGGCGCAGTCGTGGTGGAAGAACGGCGGCGACAATCAGCGCTGGGTGGCGCGGGCCGCCTGACCCGTTTTGTTGGTGCGGGCTTTCTGCCCGCCGAGGTTCTTCTCGGCGGGCAGAACGTTTCCGCTCGTGGCTGGTCCGTTCAGTGGGGCGGTCCAACCGGTCGGTCCGGCCGGTCAGTCGAGCCGGACGGTCGTCCCCGTGGCGGCCGCGGCGCGGGCCGCCTCCAGCACGGCGAGGGTGGCGACGGCGTCGTGCGGGTCGACCGGGGGCGGGGTACCGGGGGAGGCCAGGGCGGCGGCGATGCCCGCGTAGAAGGCCGGGTAGTCGCCCGGGTCGGTGGGGATCGAGGCGGCCGACTCGTCGGTGCCGAGGGTGCCGTAGTGGGCAGGCTGGTCGGTGCCCCAGGGATGGGTGCCGTCCGGCCGGCGGCCGGCGCGGAGCTCGGCCTCCTGCGGGTCCATACCGGACTTGACGTACCCGGCGGAGTCGCCGAGCACCCGCAGACGGGGGCCGACGAGCGGCGTGATGGCGCTGGTCCACAGGTGGGAGCGGGTGCCGGAGGCGTGGGTGAGGGCGAGGAAGGCGTCGTCGTCGACCACCGCGCCGTCCCGGCGGACGTCGATCTCGGCGTACACCGTCTCGACCGGCCCGAACAGGGTGAGCGCCTGGTCGACCAGGTGGCTGCCCAGGTCGTACAGGGTGCCGCCGACCTCGGCCGGGTCGGCCAGCTCCCGCCAGCCGGGCTTGGGCTTGGGCCGGAACCGCTCGAAGCGCGACTCGAAGCGGTGCACCCGGCCGAGCGCGCCCTCGCGGACCAGCCGCTGGGCGGTGAGGAAGTCGCCGTCCCAGCGCCGGTTCTGGAAGACGGAGAGCAGGGTGCCCTGCGACTCGGCCAGTCGGCACAGCTCCAGCGCGTCGGTGGCGGTGGCGGCCAGCGGCTTGTCGACCACGGTGGCCAGCCCGGCGTGCAGCGCGGCCCGGGCCAGCGGGGCGTGGGTGCGGTTCGGGGAGGCGATGACGACCAGGTCGAGCGCGTCCGGATCGGCGAGCAGCTGCTCGGGGGTGTCGACGGCCCGGGCGTCGGGGTGCTCCCGGTGCAGTCGGGCACGGCGGTCGGGGTTGGCGGTGACCACCGCGTCCAGCCGAAGCCCGGGAGTGCTGGCGATCAGCGGGGCGTGGAAGGCGGAGCCGGCCAGGCCGTAACCGATCAGGCCGACGCGGAACGGGCCGGAGGGACCGGACAGGCTGGACGGACGCAGCGGGGGGCGCGACGTGGGGCTCATGCGCTCCACTCAATCACGGGGCGCCCGGTCGGCCCCGGTTTCGGGGCGTTCCCGGCGACGCCTTCGGCGGGGCCGGTGCTCAGCGGGCCCGGGCGTCCCGGCCGCGGCGCTGGCGGTGGATGACGGCGATGGTGGCGCCGGTGAGCAGGACGGCGGAGCCGACCGAGGCGAGGATGCCGAGGGAACGGTCGGCACCGGTCCGGGCGAGGTTCGCGGAGGCGGCGGCCGGGGTGCCGGCCGAGGCGGCCACGGGGGCGGATCGCGCGGCGACCGTGCCGCCGACGGCGAGGGCGACGGCGAGGCCGGTGGCGGCGATCGGGCGGACGACGGCGGGGAGGAGACGGCGCACGGGCATGGCCGGAGGACTCCTTGGCGGGAGCGGGGTGAGGGTGGTGCCGCTCACGCTAGCCGGGCGGGGCCGAGGCGCTGAGGGGCGATCAGTGGGATTAGGGGTGGCTTAAGGCTTCTTTGAGGTGCGGGGCCGCCGGGGTGAGAGCGCCCGGGGCGGGCCGGTCAGGGTGGACGGCCGGCGGTGGACGCGTATTCCGGTGGGCGGGACCGGCTGCCGTCGAGCAGGTGTGCGGATTAGGCTGTGCCCCGTTGGGGCAGCCAGCAATACCCCCGGCGGTCCGGTGTCCCGAGGAGGGTCCGGCCGGTGGGAGGCGCAGCGGTGACGGCGGTGCGCCGCGGTTTTCGTACGACCAACGCAAGACGTTGCAAGACTTCGGGAGACACGCACGTGGCAGACCGCAAGCCCATCGAGTCCTGGCTGACCGACATGGACGGGGTCCTCATCCACGAGGGCACGCCGATCCCCGGCGCGGAGGAGTTCCTGCGTCGGCTGCGGGAGTCCGGCAAGCCGTTCCTGGTGCTGACCAACAACTCCATCTACACCCCGCGCGACCTCAGCGCCCGCCTGGCCGGCATGGGTCTGGAGGTGCCGGAGGAGTGCATCTGGACCTCGGCCCTGGCCACCGCGAAGTTCCTCAAGGGCCAGCGCCCGGGCGGCACCGCATACGTGATCGGCGAGGCGGGGCTCACCACCGCGCTGTACCAGGCCGGCTACGTGCTGACCGACAACAACCCGGACTACGTCGTCCTCGGCGAGACCCGCACCTACAGCTTCGAGGCGCTCACCAAGGCGATCCGCCTGATCAACCAGGGGGCTCGTTTCATCTGCACCAACCCGGACGAGACCGGTCCGTCCACCGAGGGCGTGCTGCCGGCCACCGGTTCGGTCGCGGCGCTGATCACCAAGGCGACGGGCGTCGAGCCGTACTTCGTCGGCAAGCCCAACCCGCTGATGATGCGCGAGGCGCTGAACACCGCCGGCGCCCACTCGGAGACCGCCGTGATGATCGGCGACCGGATGGACACCGACATCGTGGCGGGCATGGAGGCCGGTATGGAGACCATCCTGGTGCTCACCGGCCTCACCGCGGCCGCCGACGTGGAGCGCTTCCCGTACCGGCCGACCCGGGTGGTCAACTCGATCGCGGACCTGGTCGAGCTGGTCTAGCGGTTGCACCGCTGTACCGCTGTACCGGGCCCTGCCCTGGCCGACGGCCGGGGTGGGGCCCGTCCCGCGTGCCCGGTGGGGTTCACCGAGGAGGGCGGACGAGTGCGGCGGGGTCACGTGGGGATCGCGGCTGCTGCGGGTGCGGTGGCCCGGACGGATGTGGCTCCGGCGGAGTGGAGTGTCAGTCGGGCTGTGTAGCGTTCGGGGTGGAAGAGGGCGTGCGGCGCAAGGGCCGCGGCGCGTCCGAGGTCGGGGCGGTGCCGCGGTGAGCGGCCGTCCGGTGGGAGGTTGATGTCGTGACGGACACGGTCGAGGCAGGCGTGGTCGAGGCGGACGCGGTCGAGGCGGGATCGGGGGCCGGGCTGGAGCTGCCCGAGTCCTGGCGCGAGGTGCTGGGCGCCGAGGCGGAGAAGCCGTACTTCGCCGAGCTGGCGGCCTTCGTGGCGGCCGAGCGCGCGCAGCACCAGGTCTTCCCGCCGAGCGGGCAGGAGTTCTCCGCGCTGGAGGCCACGCCGTACGAGAAGGTCCGGGTGCTCGTCCTCGGCCAGGACCCGTACCACGACGACGGCCAGGCCCACGGCATGAGCTTCTCCGTGCTGCCCGGCACCAAGACGCCGCCGTCGCTGCGCAACATCTTCAAGGAGCTGGACGCCGACCTCGGCATCCCGGCCCCGGACAACGGCTACCTGATGCACTGGGCCGAGCAGGGCGTGCTGCTGCTCAACGCGGTGCTCACGGTGCGCGCGCACGAGGCCAACTCGCACAAGGCCAAGGGCTGGGAGAAGTTCACCGACGCGGTGATCAAGGCGGTGAGCGCGCGCGAGGAGCCGGTGGTCTTCGTGCTCTGGGGCAACTACGCCAAGAAGAAGCTGCCGCTGATCGACACCGAGAAGCACGTCGTGGTCCAGGGCGCGCACCCGTCGCCGCTCTCCGCCAAGCTGTTCTTCGGCAGCCGCCCGTTCTCGCAGATCAACGAGGCGCTGTCGGGCTTCGGCGTCGACCCGCTCGACTGGCGGATCCCGAACCTGAAGCAGGGCTGACGCCGCTGGTCAGCTGACTCCTCGTCCGCCCGCCGCCGTCACCGGCAGTTCACCGGCCACGGCTGTCGGCCGGTGCCCGGTGTGCGAAGCTGGGGGCCGACCAGGTCGCCGGACCAGGTCTGGGGAGGGGCGGTACGTGCGCCGGGTAGGGCGAGGAGCGGGGTTCCGGTTGGCCGCGGGGGCGGCGCTGCTGGGGCTGATGGCGGGCACCGCGGGTTGCACCGACGGGAGTTCGGGCGTGGCGGGCAGGGCCGGTGGCGCGAGCGGGGGAACGAACGGCGGTACGCAGGGGGCGCCCGTGCCGGCGGCCACGGGTGCCGATACGGGCGGGGCCGGTGCCGGGCTCGCCCAGCTCCCCGGCCAGACCTTCTACGTCTCCGACCAGACCTCCGCCGCCCAACAGCTCGTCGCCCTGCGCGGCCAGGGCCGGACGGCGGAGGCCGACGCCCTGCTGAAGATCGCCGCCCAGCCCTCGTCCCAGTGGCTCGGCGACGAGGCGGCCGGCGGCATCGCCGAGAACGTGAGCCGACGGGCCGCCGCGGCGGACCGCACCCCGGTCTTCGTCGCGTACAACATCCCGCACCGCGACTGCGGCCTCTACTCGGCCGGCGGCGCGGCCGACGCCGCGGCCTACCGGGCCTGGATCACCGGACTGGCGGAGGCGCTGGGCGACCGCAAGGCGTGGGTCGTGCTGGAGCCGGACGCCATCGCGCACACCCTGGACACCTGCGGCGGCGGGGCCAGGAGCGAGGTCTCCGCCGAGCGGTACGGACTGCTGGCCTTCGCCGTCCAGGAGCTGAAGAAGCGCCCGCAGGTCCGGGTCTATCTGGACGCGGGCAACCCCGGCTGGGCGCAGGACCCTTCGGCGATGGCCGAGGCGCTGCGCAAGTCCGGTATCGGCGTGGCGGACGGTTTCGCCGTCAACGTCTCCAACTTCTACGACACCGGCCGGAACGTTGCGTACGGCGGCGGACTCTCCGCGGCGCTCGGCGGCAAGCCCTTCGTCATCGACACCAGCCGCAACGGCAACGGCCCGCTGAGCGGCGAGGCCTGGTGCAACCCGCCCGGCCGCGCGCTCGGCGAGCCGCCCACGAAGAACACCGGCAGGCCGGGCGTCGACGCCTATCTCTGGATCAAGAACCCCGGGGAGTCGGACGGCGAGTGCGGGCGCGGCGAGCCCCGGGCGGGCGAGTTCTGGCTGCCGTACGCGCTGGGGCTGGCGCGGGCGTCGGCCTGAGGCCGGGCAGTCGGGGGCTGTTGGGGTCGTGGTTCGTCGGGGCCGACCGGTGGTTCAGGCCGTCACCTGGATCCAGCGCGCGACCGACGGCGTCCCGGCGCCGTCCGTCACGAACAGCATGTACCAGCCGGGCGGCAGCAGGTTGGGGTTGGCGGGCAGGGTGAGCGAGACGCCGGCGGCCGATCGCCCGGTGATGTCCAGTGCCACCGAGCGCTGCTCGACATCGGTCGCGTGGGTGACCGAACTCGGCCGGATCAGCTTGGCGGTGGCGACGCCGTTCGGTGCCGCGGTGTTCACCGTGACGGTGTCGCCGAGCTTCGCGGTGGCCGGGGCGGCGGTCAGCTGCGGGCGCTCGCCGTGGAACAGGTACGGCGGGGTGTAGATCTCGATGCGCTGCTCGAAGGTCCCCGGCACGGTGTCGGCCTTGTCCGCGAAGAGCGGGTCGGAACCGAGGACGACCACCCGGCCGTCGGGCAGCAGCAGCGCCTCCGAGTGGTAGTTCCGTCCGACCGTGGGCTCGGCGGCGGTGGTGAACCGGTTGGTGTCCGGGTGGTAGACCTGCGCCTTGAGCAGGTCGCTGTGGTGCTTGCCCCGGTAGTCGCTGGAACCGCCGGTGGTGAACACGGTGTCGTCCGGCAGGATCACGCTGTTCAGGTAGCGGGTGCCGCCCGCCGGCAGGTCCGGGCCCGGGGTGAAGGCCGGCTTCGCGGCGGTGAGGTCGGCGATGTCCGTGCGGGCGGTGGAGAGCGGTGACTCGCCGACGCCCCCGCCGCCGAGCACCATCACCTTCTGCGCCTGCGCGGGCGGCAGCAGCACCGAGGAGGAGGTCTCGGTGAGGCTGGGATCCCGCAGCCCTGGGACCGGCTGGAAGCTGTTGTCCTTCAGGTCCCACAGCCCGGGCACGCGGCCCTTGTCCGCCGGGCCGTAGCCCGCGTTGGAACCGGAGTAGAAGAGCTTGCCGGAGGCGGTGAGGAAGATCGACGGGTACGTCGGAAAGTAGCGGTCCGGCGCCTTGGACCAGGTCTTGGCGGCCGGGTCGTAGATCTCGTTGTCGTTGCCGCTGAGGATCTGCCCGGTGTCGTCCAGCCCCGAGACGGTCACCACCCGGCCGTCGCCCAGCCCGGTGAGCGTCGGGTACCACCGCGCGTACGCCATGTCGGTGACCTGCTCGTACATCTCGGTGTCCGGGTTGAACTCGAAGGCGGAGCGGATGCCCTGGAAGTCCTGCTTCTCCAGCGTCATGCGGTCGCTCATGCCGTAGAGGTTCCGCGCCTCGGCACCGCTCAGGCCCTTGATGGTGTACTGGGCGGGGGAGTTGTCGACGTACGCCGCGCCCTGCGCCACCGCCTCCACGAACACGTGCTGTTCGCCGGCCTTGACGACGGTCCGGTCACCGGCGCCGGTCTTCACCGCCGCCGGGACGGTCACCTCGGCGGTGGACACGTACTCGCGCCCGTTCGGGCCCGTGAACACGGTGCCCTTGGGGAACGTCCGGGCGGCGTCCGGGTTCTCGTTGCGCACCCGCATGGTGCCGGCCGCCTTCTTCACCGTGCCGTCCAGTGCCTCGTAGCGCAGCGTGCCGCCGGCCACCAGAAGCCGGCCGTCGGGCAGCGCGGTGTGGCCGCCGCAGAACATGTCGGCCGGGGTCGGGACCGACTTGTAGGTGTTCTTGACCGGGTCCCAGAGCAGGCTCTTGAAGGTGCCCGCATCGAAGTTGCGCTGGTTGTTGCCGGAACCGGCGATGATCAGGATCTTGCCGGTGCGCAGCAGGGAGGCATGGATGGCGTTGATCCGGAACTCGGCGGGCAGGATGACGGTCTGCCAGTGGCCGTACTCCGCCTTGTAGCCGGGCTGGCTGATCACGTACTGGTGGTACTGCTCGTTGGCGAAGCCGAGCACGGCCGGCGCGTTCATCCCGGCCACGGTCAGGGCTACCGTGCTGCCGAGGGCGAAGCGCTTGGTGCGGCCGGTGTTGCGGATCTTCACGGTGGTTCGTCCTCTCGTGGTGCGGGCTCAGTGGGTGGTGGTCCGTGCGGTGGGCGCGGTGTCGCTGGTGCGGCCGGTGCTGGCGGTGTCGGTGGTGCTGGTGCGGCAGGTGGGGCCGGTCGCGGGGGTGGTGCTGGTGCTTGTGCCGGCGCTGGTGACCGAGAGGGTGGACGTCGGCCGGGCCCGGCGTCGGCGGATCGCGTCGGCGGCCAGGACGAGCATCGGCAGCAGGCTGAGGAACAGCGCGATGCAGGCCCAGGTGCGCATCGCGATGTGGTCGTGGCCGGTGAAGAAGGAGGCGGTGACCGCGCCGCCGAACACCAGGACCCAGAACAGGTGGATGCGAAAGGTGGCCACCCGGTCGCGGCTGGTCGAGCCGCCCTTCGGAGTCACCACGAAACGGCTGCGGAGGCGAAACACCGCTTGGAGAAACGATGCTGCATAGATCGGCCCGCTCACCGCCGACATCACCATGCCCGCCACCCCGGACGACCCGGCCGGCTCGTGCGGGCTCACGTTGTGCTTGCGGTTCCAGGTGTAGAGCAGCACCTGGAGGGCGGCCGCGTCGCTGTACAGCATCATCCAGATCTCGGACGACACATGGACGCCCGAGGCCCCGAAGCCCAGGTAGAGCACGCTGGACACGCCGCCGAGCAGCCAGGTCAGCGCCGCCATCGGGTAGAAGCAGACCATCAGCGTGTAGTTGAGCAGCCGACCGGGCGACAGCCCCCAGACGGCGCGCCAGTACTGGGTGAGGAGTGTCTCGTAGGTGCCCCGGCTCCAGCGGAGCTGCTGGGAGAAGAAGTCCGTCCAGGAGGACGGCCCCTCGCCGACCGCCAGCACGTCCGGGGTGTAGACGGACTTCCAGCGCTCGCCGGTGGCCGGGTTGCGGCGGCGGTGGAACTCCAGGCCGGTCGCCATGTCCTCGGTGATCGAGTCGTACAGACCGCCGATCGACTGCAGGGCGCTGATCCGGACGGCGTTGTTGGTGCCGACGAACATCGGTGCGCCGTAACGGTTCCCCGCGCGCTGGATCAGCGCGTGGAAGAGGAACTGCTGGCTCTCCGAGAACTTGGTGACCGCCGAACCCGAGCTGCGGTAGTTGCCGTACACCTGCGGGCCGACGACGAAGGCCACGTCCGGGTCGCGGAAGTAACCGAGCATCCGCTCGCAGAACTCGGGCAGCGGGACGTGGTCGGTGTCGACCGCGACCCAGAAGTCGTAGCCGCCGCCGTAGGCCTGGAGCCAGCTGTTGTAGTTGCCGTGCTTGGTCTTGGCGCGAAACCTGCCCTTGCGCTGGTTCCAGCCCGCCACCCCGTGCCGGCTGAAGTGCCGTACGCCCAGCTCCGCGCAGAGTGCGCGCATGGCAGGATCGTTTCCCTCGTCGAGCAGCCAGACGTCGTACGGGCCGTTGTGCCGGACGGCGAGCGCGGCGGTGAGCGTGGTGCGCACCATCTCCGGCGGTTCCTTGCCCGGCACACAGGTGGTGATGAACGCGACCCGGCTGCCGGCCTCGGGCGTGACCGGCACCGGGTCGCGGGCGGCCAGGGTGGCGTGGGTGTTGGAGACGACGTTGACCAGCCGGAACATTTCGACGACCGCGATGATTCCGATCATCACCTTGTCGCCGATCAGTAACCAGGAGTGGGTCTCGCCCGGCCGGACCGGCCAGTGCCCGGGCAGCAGCAGCCAGACGAGCAGCACGGCCTCGACCACCGGGGCGGCCAGCAGGAGCAGCGCCGCCCGGATCCGGTGCGGCTCGCGCCTCAACAGGCTGCGGTACTGGACGCGGTAGGGGGGTTGTGGGGCGGCCTCGGTGGCGATGCGGGGGTGGGCGTAGACGGAGGCGCAGTCGTAGGCGTGGGCGTGGGCGTGGGTGTCGGGGTGGGTGTCGGGGTGGTCTTCCGGAGCGACGGGCGGGCCGGCGAGGCGGCTGAAGTGCGCGTAGTCGTACGGGGCTTCGGGGACGGGTATGGAGATCAGCTCGTCGTCGACGGCGGCCGCGCCAATGGTGGAAGCGGCCGAGGACTCGGGGCCCGACTGCCGTGAGAACAGCTTGATCATGTGTGGCTCCCCCCGTGGCCGGTCGTGCGGACCGGCCCGTTCGTGCGTGTTCCGACCGGGGGTGGGCGATCCGTAGTCCCGTTGCTGTGACCGTACTTGGGCCGCGCTCGCGACTGACCGCTCCCCCGGAGCCTTGCTTTCGAAGCAGAACACCGCCGGACAGTCGTGGTGCGTCCAGGCGGTGTCCGGGCCGTCAATCACTAAAACGTGTACGACCGATTTTGACATGTGACTGCTTGGCTGCTTCGAATGCGGGATAACCGATCCGCCCCGGACTCCCCTCCGGGTGTGCGGGATCCCCGACGCGCCCAACTCTCCCGGAGCCCCGGCCTGATCGCAACCGATCTGAGAAATGATCATTGCGCAAGAGTGAAGATATGACGGTTCTTGGCCATTCGATCATTGGGGGGTGCTATTGAGATGGATTTGTGCACAGGTCGCTTCACGGCTTTGTCGCTTTGGATAGTTCGAAAAGACATACGACGGCCGGACCACTGCACGGGGTGGTCCGGCCGTCGGGTCTTCGAGTGCTCCCGGGGTGGTGTGTCCGGTTGCTGTGGGGCTGGTTGTCGTGGGGCTGGGTGTGGCGGGACTGGTTGCCGTTCGGCCGGTTTCTCAGCCGACGGCCGACAGGAGGGTGGGGCCGGTGGCCGCCTGAACTTCGTCGAACCCCACCCCCGGGGCCGTCTCCACGAGGCGCAGCCCGACGGGCGTGACATCGATGACTGCCAGCTCGGTGACGATGCGGTCGACAACTCCACGCCCGGTGGCGGGAAGTGAGAGCTCCTCGACGATCTTCGGCGATCCGTCCTTCGCGGTGTGCTCCATGACGACGATCAGCCGCCGGGCGCCGTGCACCAGGTCCATGGCACCCCCCATGCCCTTGACCATCTTGCCCGGGATCATCCAGTTGGCCAGATCGCCGGTGGCCGAGACCTGCATCGCGCCGAGCACCGAGACATCGATCCGGCCGGCTCGGATCATGCCGAAGGAGAAGGCCGAGTCGAAGTACGAGGCGCCGGCGGCGACCGTCACCGTTTCCTTTCCGGCGTTGATCAGATCAGGATGCTCGGTCCCCTCCACCGGGTACGGGCCGACGCCGAGGATTCCGTTCTCCGAGTGCAGCACCACATGGACGTCCGGCGGAAGGTGACTGGGGATCAGGGTCGGCAGACCGATTCCCAGATTGACGTACTGCCCGTCCCGCAGCTCCCGCGCGGCCCGTGCGGCGAGCGCGTTCCGCAGGTCGACCGCGGCGGACATGTGGGTGGGCAGGTGGGGAGGTGTGGGTGCGGACGCGGCGGCGGGTACCGCGGCGGACAGTTCGGTCGACATCGCGGTCAGGCCTCCTGAAGTGCGGTGCGGACGGTCCGGCGCTCGATGCGGCGGTCCTCGGGATCGGCGGCGACCACCCGGTCGACGTACACCCCGGGCAGGTGGACGGCGTCCGGGCCCAGTTCGCCCGGCTCGACGATCCGGTCCGCCTCGACCAGGGTGATCCGGCCGGCCGCCGCGCAGAGCGGGTTGAAGTTGCGGGCGGCGGCGTGGAAGACGCAGTTGCCGTGGCGGTCCGCCACCTCGGCGCGGACCAGGGCGAAGTCGGCCGTGATGGCCTCCTCCAGCAGGTACCGTCGGCCGCCGAACTCCCGGACCTCCTTGGGCGGCGAGGCCAGCGCCACCGAACCGTCCGGCGCGTACCGCCAGGGCAGCCCGCCCTCCTCGACCTGGGTGCCGACCCCCGCCGGGGTGAAGAAGGCCGGGATACCGGCACCCCCGGCCCGCAACCGCTCGGCCAGGGTGCCCTGCGGCGTCAGCTCCACCTCCAGCTCGCCGGAGAGGTACTGCCGGGCGAACTCCTTGTTCTCGCCGACATAGGAGGACGTCATCCGTGCGATCCGCCCGGCCCGCAGCAGCAGGCCGAGCCCCCAGTCGTCCACCCCACAGTTGTTGGAGACCACGCGCAGGCCGGTGGTGCCGGCGGCCGCCAGGGCGCCGATCAGGGTGCTGGGGATGCCGCAGAGGCCGAACCCGCCGACGGCCAGCACGGCTCCGTCGGGGATGTCCCCGACCGCGCCGGCGGGGGAGTCCAGGACCTTGTCCAAGTGGTCACCTCATGAGGGGGAGGGGCGGAGAGGGGTGGGGGCGGGGGAGGCGGGCGAGCCTGTGCAGGCGGAGGGCGACGGAATGCCCGCGTGCGTCCCGTTCGAGCCCCACCACCGTCACCGGGCGCGGGCCGCCCCTGCCATGGCGGTGGCCGCCACCCATGTGCGCGGATGCATGGTGGACATCCACACTCGGTGGCCGACGGCAGGGCTCCGGTTCAGCGGTATGGCGGTCCGAACCACATCCGGGGCTCCTGATGCGTCGTCCGGGCACATGTCGCGGCTCTCATGGCACACCTACGGTTCCGGCATCCACCCCCGCAGCACCCTCAGGAGTCGGTCACCATGCGCAGCTCGACAGCCCTCACCAGGACCGCCTCCGGCACCCTCGCGGGCGCGGCCGTGACCGCCGGCCCCGGGCGCAAGCTCGTCGCCGCCGCGGCGTGTGTCCTCCTCGCGGCCGGCTGCGCCAAGGCCGGCACCGCCGGTACCACCGCGGCGGACGGTGGAGGCGGCGCGAAGAGCCCGGTCAAGGTGGGCCTGGTGTACTCCAAGACCGGGCCGCTGGCCGCGTACGGCAAGCAGTACCTGGAGGGCTTCAAAGCGGGGCTGGACTACGCGACCAAGGGCACCGGCGCGGTCGACGGACACAAGATCGAGTTCGAGGAGCAGGACGACGCCGGGGACCCGGCCAAGGCGGTGTCGGCCGCCAAGGACCTGATCGGCAAGGGCCACAAGATCCTGGCCGGCTCCACCGCCTCGGGCGTGGCCCTTCAGGTCGGCCCGATCGCCGCCCAGAACAAGGTGCTCTTCATCAGCGGCCCGGCCGCCGCCGACAAGGTCACCGGGTTGAACAAGTACACTTTCCGTTCCGGCCGCCAGTCCTACCAGGACATCAAGACCGCGGCCTCGTTCATCGGCGACGCCAAGGGCAAGAAGGTCGCCGTGCTCGCTCAGGACAACGCGTTCGGGCAGGCCAACGTGGCCGCCGTCAAGGCCGTGCTCGGTACCCAGGGCGCCACGGTCGACTCGGTGCTCGCCCCGCCGAGCGCGACCGACCTGACCCCGTTCGCCACCCAGGCCAAGACCGCCAAGCCCGACCTGCTGTTCGTCGCCTGGGCCGGTGACACCTCCTCGGCCCTCTGGACGGCGCTGAACCAGCAGGACGTGTTCGCCGACACCAAGGTCGTCACCGGTCTCGACCTCGCCGCCTCCTACCCGCTCTTCGGCCCGGCCAGCGAGAAGATCTCCTTTCTGAACCACTACTTCGGTGGAGCCGCCGGTACCCCGGTGGAGAAGGCCATGGACGATGCCGTGACCGCCGGCGGTGGCAAGTCGGACATCTTCACCCCCGACGGCTTTACCGCCGCCCAGATGATCGTGCACGCGGTCGAGGCCAACCACGGATCCACCGACGACACTTCTGCTCTGGTGAAGGCGCTGGAGGGCTGGAGCTTCGACGGGGTGAAGGGCCCGACCACGGTGCGCGCAGAGGACCACGCCCTCCTCCAGCCGATGTTCCAGGTCCGGTTGACGGGCAGCGGGGCGGCTGCCAAGCCCTCCGTGGAGAAGACGCTGACCGCGGACGAGGCGGCGCCCCCGGTCACTCCGATGGCGGGCTGATCGTCATGCCCGGTCCTGCTTCGTCCACCATGGCCCCACCGGTCCTGCGACTGAACGGCCTCGGCTGGTCCGTCCGAGGGGTGCCGATCGTCGAGGACGTCTCGTTCTCGGTCGGGGAAGGCGAGTTCGTCGCCTTCATCGGACCCAATGGTGCTGGAAAGACCTCCCTCTTCAACCTGATCTCCGGCATCTACCCGGCGAGCCACGGCAGTCTCGAACTCGACGGCGCCGACATCACCGCCGAAGCCGTCCACGCCAGGGCGCGCCGCGGGCTCGGCCGTACCTTTCAGACCTCCTCTCTCTGGCCGGGGATGACGGTGGCCGACCACGTCCGCCTGGCCGCCCAGGCCGCAGCCGGACCGCGTGCCTCCTACCGGCTCTGGCGTCGGGCCGACCGCTACCCGACCCAGGTGGCCGACACCCTGGAGCGCACCGAACTCACCCATCGGGCAGACACCTTGGCGAGTGCGCTTTCGCACGGCGAGAAGCGGAAGCTCGAACTCGCCGTCCTGCTGGTGTCCGACCCCCGGCTCATCCTGCTGGACGAACCGATGGCCGGCGTCAGCGCCGAGGAGGTACCGGCGCTCACCGAACTGATCCGCTCCGTGCACCGCGATCTCGGCCGCACCGTACTGATGGTGGAGCATCACATGGACGTCCTGCTCGACCTGGCCGACCGCCTTGCCGTGATGCACCACGGCACGCTGCTCGCACTGGACACTCCCGAGGCAGTGATGGCCGACGCCACCGTGCAACAGGCCTACCTGGGGGAGGCGCTGTGACCGACTCTCCGCTCCGTGCCGCCTCCTCCTCGGGTTCCTCCGCTGTCTCCGCCGACCCTGTCTCCTCCTGCCCTGTATCTGCGGACTCTGCTTCCCGGGCTCTCCTCTCCGTCCGTGGCCTGCGGGTCGTCATCGATGGGCTGCATATCCTTCACGGGGTCGACGTCGACGTGGCGCCGACCGGGGTCACCGCCCTTCTGGGTCGCAACGGCGCCGGCAAGACCACCACGGTCAAGGCCGTCATGGGCCTTGTGCCGCGCACCGGCAGTGTTCTCTTCTCCGGGACTGAACTCTCCTATCTGCCAACACATCTCGTGGCCCGTCAGGGCATCGGGTACGCCCCTGAGGACCGGGGGATCTTCGCCGGTCTGACGGTCGCCGAGAACCTTCGCCTCGCCGAGCGCGACCGGAACGGCGAACCGGCCTACCAGCTCGTCCATGAGCTGTTCCCCGAACTCAAGCAGCGGTCCGGCCAGTTGGCCGGGACGCTCTCCGGCGGTCAGCAGCAGATGGTGGCCATCGGCCGAACGCTGCTCAACCGCAACCGGCTGATCATCGCCGACGAGCCCACCAAGGGCCTGGCGCCGAAGATCGTTGCCGAGGTTGCCGATGTCCTGGCGCGAGCGGCCGAGGCCGTGCCCGTTCTCCTGGTCGAGCAGAACCTCGCGCTCGTCCGCCGTCTGGCTGGCACCTGCGCTGTCCTGGCCGACGGGCGAACCGCCCACCAGGGCGACACTGCCGAACTGTTGGCCGACGAAGAGGCCGCCCGCCGCCTGCTGGGCGTCGGCAGCCACCGCCCGGGCGCCAGACCCCTCTCGGCCGCCTCGCGGCCCGGCCCTGCGGCGGCCGGGCGGGCCCCGGCCGCTCCTGTTGTCACCACGGAGGTGAACCCCTGATGGACACCGTCGTCCTCCTTACCTGCACTGGACTTGGTCTGGGTGCGCTGTACTTCCTGGTGGCCTCCGGTCTCTCACTGATCTTCGGGCTGATGGACGTGCTCAACTTCGCGCACGGCGCTCTGCTCTCCATCGGCGCCTATGCCACCTGGTGGGCCGGGACAGAGGCCGGCTTCGCCTTCTGGCTCGCCGTGCCGTTCGGCACGCTGGTCGGTACGGCCGCCGCCGTCCTGCTGGAACTCTTTCTGATCCGGCCGCTCTACAGCCGCCCACGCGACCAGATCCTTGCCACCGTCGGTGTCGGGCTGGCCGTCCCCGCTCTCCTGATGGGCATCTGGGGCGCTGACGCCCGCCCCTTCCCGCAACCGGCCCTGCTCTCCGGCACCTGGCACGTGCTCGGTGCGACCGTCCCGGTCAACCGCTTCGTCCTCGTGGCCGCGGCCGCGTTGCTGCTGCTCGCTCTTCGGTTGTTCCTCGCCCGGACCCGCTACGGGCTGATCGTCCGGGCCGGCGTCGAGGACCGGGCGATGGTCACCGCGCTCGGCATCGACGTCCGGAAGGCGTTCACCCTCGTCTTCGCCATCGGTGGGGCGGCCGCCGCCCTCGGCGGCGCGCTCGGCGGCCTCTACTTCGGTTCGGTCAACCCCGGCCAGGGAACCAGCCTGCTCATCTTCGCCTTCGTCGTCGTCGTGATGGGCGGCATGGGCTCCGTCACCGGAGCCGCCGTCGCCTCGGTATGTGTCGGTCTCGTCCAGCAGTTCGCCAACTACTACACCGCTGCGGGACTGGGCGACCTGTCGGTCGTCGTCCTGCTGGCCGTACTGCTTCTCGTACGACCCCGCGGACTCACCGGGAGGCTCGCGTGAGCGCCAACACCCCGATCACGAGCACCGGTGGCGCCGCGGCCGACCGCACCGCCGCCACTCCGGCAGGGGGGACTGTCACCAGCCCTGCCGAGACACATTCTGGACGAGTGAGCGAGGGCCGCGCTATCCCTCGAACAGGTGAATCAGTCACTGAGCGCTCGACACCGGTGCACCGAGCGCTACGCTGGTGGCCGATCGCTCTGCTGATCGTGCTCCTTGTCGCCCCCTATAGTGCGCTTCCCGTTCCGGGACTGCTCGACGGCCCGCTCGGCAGCCCCGGAAGTCTCCAACTCATCGCCCTGTGCCTGCTCTACGGGGCCCTCGCCACCGGCTACGACCTCCTGCTCGGCCGTACCGGGCTGCTCTCCTTCGGCCACGCGCTCTACTTCGCGACCGGCCTCTATGCCACCAACCTGGGCATGCTGGAGCTCCAACTGCCCTTCGCCGCGGCCGCCCTCTTCGGTGTCGCCTGTGCCGTCGCGCTGGCCCTGCTGCTCGGCTCGGTCAGCCTCCGCGTCACCGGCATCGGGTTCTCCATGGTCACACTGGCCTTCGCGCAGGCCGGTTCGATCCTCGTCCAGCGCAACCCCGGTGGCGTCACCGGTGGCGAGGAAGGGCGGTCCGCGCCGGCCGACCAACTGCCGTCCGCGTTCCTCGGCATCGAGAACACCGCCAACCTCTACTGGATCGCCGTCGCCTACCTGGTGCTGACCCTGGCCGCCGTCCACTGGGCCGTCAGCTCGCCTCTCGGCCGGGTCTGGGAGGGCATCAAGGAGAACGAGCGCCGGGTTGAGGTGCTCGGACTCCGGCCTTACGGGTACAAGTTGATCGCGTTCGTCCTCGCCGGCGCCCTGGCCGCCGTGGGTGGGGTGGTCTACCTCCTGCTGACCGGCGGCGCCACCCCGCAGGCCGCCACTTCCGACGCCACGCTCTCGCTCCTCGTCATGGTCGTCCTCGGCGGATCCGGCACGCGCTGGGGTCCCTTGCTGGGCGGCGTCATCTACACCTGGGCCGGTCACCGACTCGGGGACCTCGCCAACTCCGAGACGATCGCCGACCTGCCGGCGGTCCTGCGGGTCCCGCTCTCCCAGCCGCTCTTCCTCCTGGGCGGCCTCTTCGTCGCCGTGGTCTACCTGCTGCCCGGCGGCCTGGCTAGACTTCCTGCCCGCATTCGAGCCGCCCGTTCCGCCCGCTCGGCCCGGCCCTCTGCCGGTGCCCGCAGCGCCCGTCCCACAGGAGGTAGCCCCGCGTGAGCCAGTCACCGCTGCACCCCGAGGAGTTGACGGTGCCGGTCCCAGGAGGGGACCTGGCCGTCCTTCGCTGGCCCGCCACCGACCCGGGGGCCCCGACCATCGTGGCGGTGCACGGCATCACCGCCAACGGCCTCGCCTGGTTCGAGGTCGCCCGCCGGCTCGCTGGCCGGGCCACCCTGCTCGCGCCCGACCTGCGCGGACGCGGAGCCAGCCACACCGTGAGCGGACCGTACGGTCTGGCCCGGCACGCGGATGACGTGGCCGCGCTGATCACGGCGCTCGACCTGGGTCCCACCGTCGTGGTGGGGCACTCCATGGGTGCCTGGGTCACAGCCCTGACGGCGGTGCGGCATCCGGACCTCGTCAGCCGGGTGGTGCTGGTCGACGGCGCGGTGACCTTCCCCCTGCCGGAGGGCGTCCGGGAGGAGGACGTTCTGGCCGCGGTGCTCGGCCCGGCGCTGGCGCGGCTTTCGATGACCTTCCCGGACCGTCAGGCCTACCGCGCGTTCTGGCAGCAGCACCCGGCCTTCGGCGCCGACTGGTCGGACGAGATCGACGCCTACACCCAGCGCGATCTCATCGGAACCGCACCCGAGCTGCGTTCCTCCTGTGTGCTGGAGGCCGTTCAGGTCGACGGGGCCCAGGTCCTGCTCGACCAGGAGGCGGCCGCCGCCGTGCACCGGCTGCCGTGCACGGGTGAACTGCTCTGGGCGGAACGCGGCCTGCTCGACGAGTCGCAGGCCCTCTACGACGGCAAGCGGATAGCGATGGCCGGACTGGATCCGGCCCGTGTGGTGGCGGCCGAGCTCGTACCGGACACCAATCACTACTCGATTCTCTGGGGCCGAGCCGGGGCCGAGGCCGTGGTGCAGCGCCTCCTCGGGCCCGGCCCGGCCGGGCCTTCCATCGGGTAACAGACCTGGCCGGGTCGGCCGGTGGGGTGCCGGACCGCCGACCGGTCCGGCACCCCCAGCAGCACCCTCGCCGGCCGCTGTCCCTGCGGTCGTCCGGGTTTCAGCCGGCCGTACCCAGGAAGGTCTCCCACCCGCCGGTGGGCGCCTGCCCAACGTTCAGCGTGCGCAGCTTGCGGAGGGTCGACTGGTCCTGGGCCTCCAGCCAGTCGACCAGCTGCCGGAACGACACCAGCCGGACCTCCGGCTTGCCCGCGATCGTCTTGAGAGTCTCCTCGACGGCGTCCATGTAGATCCCGCCGTTCCACTGCTCGAAGTGGTTGCCGATGAAGAACGGCGCGCGGTTGCTGTTGTAGGTGCGGTCGAAGCCGGCCAGGTAGGCGTCCCTGGCCTGGCTGCGCCAGTCGTTGTACTTGCCCGGGTCGCCCTTGGTGCTGCCGGCCGACTGGTTCGCCAGGATGTTGTAGTCCATCGACAGCACCTGGAAGGTGTGCCCGGGGAACGGGATGCTCTGCAGCGGGAAGTCCCAGACCTTGCCGTCCTGCACCTTCTGCGGCCAGATCTGCAGGCCGCCGGAAGAGCTGGCGTCGTACTTCCACCCCATCTTCGCCGCGGTCGGCAGCAGGGCCTTCTGCCCTTCGAGGCAAGGGGTTCGCCCGCCGATGAGCTCCTTCTTGTAGTCGAAGGGAAGCGGGTCGACGTCGGTGAAACCGGTGTTGGTCCGCCACTGGGTCACAAACGAGATCGCCTGGTCTATCTCGCTCTGCCAGTCCTCGGACGTCCACTTGTTGACCCCGTTGCCGTCTGAACGGGTCGAGCAGAAATGCCCGTTGAAGTGGGTGCCGATCTCGTGGCCGGCCAGCCAGGCCTGGCTGATGAGCTTGAGCGTGCTCTTGACCGCGCCGTCCGAGAGGTACGGGATGTCGGACGCGCCGACCGAGTGCTTCGGCGGGTGGTAGAGGTCGGCCTTGCCCTTCGGGAGGGCGTAGATCCCGGAGAGGAAGAACGTCATCGAGGCCTTGTGCTCCTCGGCCAGCTTGAGGAAGCGGGGGAACTGGCCGTCCTCCGTGCCACCGGCGCCGTCCCAGGAGAACACCACGAACTGCGGCGGTCGCTCACCGGGCTTGAGCTTCTCGGCCTTGGGCTGGTTCGGCTGGGGGCCGGTGTCGGCGTTGGAACCATCACCGATGGGCGTCCCCTTGGGCGGCACGCCCTTGGCGGGATCTCCGGTTCCCGTCCGCCCGTTGCCGCTACTGCTGCCGGAAACAGGGGAGGAGGTGGTGGAGCCAGGACTCGATCCGCCGCTGGAACACGCCGCGACCGCCCCGAGAGCCGCAGTCGCAGCGGTGGCACTGAGCACGGTCCTTCGAGAGATGCTGGTCATGGTCTCCCCTGGATGCCCTGGCCGGGTGCCGAGGGTGGCGGAGGGCCACACCGGTCAAATCGGGCAATTGATGAATATTCCGCCGTTAGCATGCCACGCGGACTCAGGGGTCACCAAGGTGCCGAGGTCCGTCGACAGCCAACACGCGCAGCGTGCCCACATAGGCTGCGAAGACCGGCCTTCTGTTTCCGTCCTGTGACGCTTTGCGCTCACTGGCCCGTGCCGCCGCGGCGGATCACCGAGCCCTCAGCCCCCAGCCGTCAGCCCTCAGGCGGCGGCCAGCCGCCGGCTGCGGCGCACGACGCGCGCGATGGCGGTGCTGACGATGGTGGCGGCGGTGCAGGAGACCGCGAGGCTCAGCCAGGCGGTGTCGAACCAGTGGCTGTTGAGCCAGCCCAGCGTCACGATGTAGGCGGCCCAGACCAGTGCGGCCAGCGCGGACCAGCGGAGGAAGCGGCGCGGGTGGGCGGGGGAGTGGCCGATGGCCAGGTCGAGGACGGTCCGCCCGGCCGGTACGAACCGCGCGATCACCACCATCGCTGCCGCCGCCCCGGTGGTCCGGCCGTCCAGGGCCCGTTGGACCTTGGCGACGTTCGCCGCCAGCTGTGGGCGGTGCTCAAGCCGTCGACTCACCAGAGGGGCGCCGCGCCGGGCGAGGCTGAGCAGCAGGAGATCGCCGAGGAACGAGGCCAGTGCCACGCACAGCCCCAGCACCACCGGCGCGCCGTCTATCTGTGCCGTCTTGAGCACGGCCAGGATGACCAGCGTCCCGCTGGGGATGAAGGGCAGAAAGGCGTCGCCCAATACGGCGCAGAGCGCCAGGGCGCAGATCCACGAGGATCCGATCACCGCCGCGATGTCCAAGGTCCATACTCCCTCCAGGCTGCCCGAGGGAGCAGATGGCTGCAGGGGTCAACGCTAGCGCCTCGACTTTTCATGCCATGAAGCACCCCGGGCATGCCCTGCGTCACAAGGCGCGAGCCCCTGGAGCGGGGTGCCGCTCCAGGGGCTCACGGGGATCGATCGGCGCTGGTCCAGCCCGACGACCTTGCTGGTGGAGTGCGGATCCGGTTGGGTGATCCGCTCCTGATCACTAGCCTGCCGGACGTCGGCCGCCGATCGCGAGCCCTGCGGTTGGCGACTTCCCGCTCTGGCGTGAAGTCGCCACGCGTGTCCGCCCGCTGGCTCTGAGTCAGCCGAACGGTCGGTAGCCGCATCCTCACCCGACCGGGGCGGCGCCGGCACCAATGGCACCAGCACCAACGGGACCGGCACCCGGACGGGCCGCCCGGCCCCGGGAACAGCCGACTCGGCCGTGTGGTTGACCTCCGTCGGCAGAAGCGACCACCGGCGCATGGGCACGGTCGCTCCACGACAGCCCGGAGGGCGGACGGTATGACCACCGAGGACCAGCAGGAGCGCGGACCCGAACCGCAGACCCACGCGGCGATCCGAGGCACTGTCCGGGGGGCGGCGCCCGCGCCGCTCTCGATCCTCGACCTGGCCACCGTCGGCGTCGGCTACACGCCGGGCGAGGCGCTGGCCGCGACCACGACGCTGGCACGCAGCGCGGAGGAGTGGGGCTACCACCGCTTCTGGGTGGCCGAGCACCACGGCATGCCGGGCGTCGCCAGCTCCACGCCGGCCGTCCTGCTGGCCCACCTCGGGGCCCACACCACGACACTGCGGCTCGGCTCGGGCGGAGTCATGCTGCCGAACCACGCCCCGCTGGCGATCGCCGAGCAGTTCGGCCTGCTGGAGGCTCTGCACCCCGGCCGCATCGACCTCGGCCTCGGCCGGGCCCCCGGCACCGACCCCGCCACCGCGCGAGCACTGCGGCGGGGCCTCGCCGACGGCGCGGAGGACTTCCCCCAGCAGCTCGCCGAGCTGACGCACTTCCTCGACGGCGACTTCCCGGCCGGCCACCCCTACGCCCGGTTGACGGCTGTCCCACAGGGGGACGGGCGGCCCCCGATCTGGCTGCTCGGCTCGTCGGGCTTCAGCGCCCAGCTGGCCGGCCGCCTCGGCCTGCCGTTCGCGTTCGCCCACCACTTCAGCAGCGTCAACACCATCCCGGCCCTCGATCTCTACCGCTCGGCGTTCCGCCCGTCGGCCGTGCTCAGCGAGCCGTACGCGCTGATCGGGGTGAGCGCGGTCGCGGCCGACGACGAGACGACCGCCCGACGGCTCGCGCGCTCGGCGGCGCTCGGGATGCTCCGGCTGCGCAGGGGGAACCCGGGCCCGATCCCCACCCCCGAGGAGGCCGAGTCCTACCCGTACAGCCCGGTGGAGGCGGACTTCGTCGACGACTGGCTGGGCAATGTCGTCCTGGGCTCACCGGGCGAGGTCGCCGACGGGCTGGAGGCGTTGCGCAAGCGGACCGGGGTGGACGAGCTGATGGTCACCTCGCACATCCACGGTCACGAGGCCCGGTACCGCTCGTACGGGCTGATCGCCCAGGCGTACGGACTGACCGGGCAGTCCGGCACCGCCTGAGCCGGGCCGAGGCCGGTCGCGGCGGACCGGCGCCCGGGTCGGCGCCCGAATCCGCGCCCGTCCCGGCGCCGCCGCGCACACACTGTGCGAACACCGCGCGGACACCGTTCCGGCCGAGCCGCGGCAATCCGCCGCTATCGCCCGCCCGGCCCCGGGCGGCCCTCACGGAGTATGGCGGCGACGAGCTCGGCCTCGCCCGGCCTGGCGAAGTACCAGCCCTGGGCGGTGTCGCAGCCGGTCAGCCGCAGCCGCTCGGCCTGCGCCGCGCTTTCGATGCCCTCGGCCGTGACGGTCAGGCCGAGGGTGTGGGCCAGCTGCACCATCGCGCCGACGATCTGCTCATCGGCGTCGCTCCGGCGGGTGCCGGCCCCGGGGAGCTCGGTGCGGCCCGCCGGGGCCGGGTCGCGGAACCCTTCGATGAACGTGCCGTCGAGCTTCAGCACGTGCACCGGCAGCCGTGAGAGGTACGCCAGGTTGGAGTAGCCGGTGCCGAAGTCGTCGATCGCGATCCGGACGCCCATGTCGGCGAGCGCCTGCAGGGCCTGCAGGGGGCGCCCGCCCGGGCCGAGCAGCGCGCTCTCGGTGATCTCCAGTTGCAGCAGCCGGGCCGGCAGACCGGTACGGTCGAGCGCCTGCGCCACGTCGGCGACCACGTCGGAGTCCCAGATCTGCCGGGCGGCGAGGTTGACGCTCACAAACGTCTCGGTGTCGGGGAACTCGGTGAGCCAGCGCTGCGCCTGGCGGCAGGACTCCTCCAGGACCCACTTGCCGAGCGGCACGATCGCACCGGACTCCTCGGCCAGCGGGATGAAGCGGTCCGGGGAGAGCGTCCCGTAGCGGGGGTGGCGCCAGCGGACGAGGGCCTCGGCGCCGCGCACCGCACCGTCGGAGAGGCCGACGAGGGGCTGGTACTCGATGGTGAACTCGCCGCGCTCCAGGGCCGGGCGCAGTGCGGTGGCGAGCAGCTGGCGGGTGAGCTGGTGGGCGCCGCGGTCCGGGTCGTAGAGGGTCCAGCGGGCCCGGCCGTCCGCTTTGGACCAGTACAGGGTGGCGTCGGCGTCCTTGACCAGGTCGGTGGGTGTGGTCTCGTGCACGGACCGTTCGACGACGCCGACGCTGGCGGTCACCACCAGCCGGTGCCCGGCCACGTCGAAGGGCTGTTCCAGCACTGCGAGGATCCGGCCGGCCAGGTCGGTCAGCTGGTCACTGCCCTTGCTGTCGGTGACCAGGACCGCGAACTCGTCGCCGCCCATCCGGGCCACCAGATGGGCGGCCTGTTCGGAGAATCCGTGCCGGAGCCGGGTGGCGACGGCGATCAGCAACTGGTCGCCGATGTGGTGACCGAGTGTTTCGTTGATCGCGGCGAAGCCGTCGAGGTCCAGGTAGCAGACCCCGACCCGGCGCCTGTCCGGCCCGGCGGGGCCCGCCCCGGTCGCCGGGGAGGCGGCTGCGGCTCCGCCCGGCCCGACGGCCGGGCTGTCTCCCGGGCCGCCGGTCTGGCCCGCCGCCGGGCCGCTCGTGGTGAGGCAGGCGGCGTCGAGCCGTTCGAAGAAGGACGTTCGGTTGGGCAGCCGGGTCAGCGGGTCGTGCAGTGCCTGGTACTCCAGGCGGTCGCCGAGCCGGCGCTGCTCGGTGATGTCCTCGACCATCGCGAGCGTGTAGAGCGGGCTCCCCACCTCGTCCCTGATCAGGGAGATGGTCACCTTGCTCCAGACCGTGTGGCCCTCGCGGTGCTTGAGTTGTTTCTCCACCCGCAGCCGTTCGCGCTCACCCCGGACGAGTTCGGGGAAGAGGCGGTGCGGCATGCCCTCCGGGTCGATGGTGTCGTGGATGTGGGTGCGGACCAGTTCGCCGACCCCGCGGCCGATCAGTGTGGCGAAGGCGGGGTTGACCTCGATGATCCGGTCGTCGGGGTCGATCAGTGCCATCCCGATGCCCGCGTCGCAGAAGGCGGCCCGGAAGCGGGACTCGCTGGCACGCAGCGCGGCCAGTAGCCGGTCGGTCCCCTCGGCCGGCTGGTCGGCTCCGGCGGCCGGCCGGTGCGAGCCGTTCGTCAGCGGGGCCGAGCAGGTGGGGCAGCGGACGACGGTGCTGTCGACCGCGGTGGCGATCCTGCCGGCCGCTCCGAAGCCGGGTACGGCAGCGTGTCCGATGTCGGCACCGGTGCCGGGCCCGGTACCGGTTCCGGGCATGGCCCTGTCACCGGTGACGGTGTTGACGGAGAAGCCGTGCGTGCCGTCCCGTGCGGCGCCGGAGGTGCCGACGGGGCCGTCGGCCGGGCGGAGGGCCGGCGACAGCAGACGACGGTGGTGTTGCGGTTCTTCGTGCCGCACGCCTGGGTGGTGTGCGTCGGCCCCCTCGTTCTGGCCCGGCACGGCATGCTCCCGTCCGCTGCTGACGCTTGACGCTGGTCCGGCCGGACACCCGGGACTGCGGCGGCCGGCTCCCGCACTCTGTCGAGGTCCTCGGAGTCCGGTGCTGAGCGCTCGTTGGTGAGCGTTCGTGTGGAGACCCGCGTGAAGAACAGGGCGCTGCGGCCGATCATAAGACGCGGCGACAACGCGCGGTGACCGCCGCCGGGGTGATTCGTCCGCTTTGAGATCAAGTGTGGTGGTACGTGCGGACGCCCCCGGTGCACATCACATGATGTGCACCGGGGGCGCGTGCTCCGAGTGCACGCCGTCGGGCGCTCCTTGAGTACCCGGAGCGCGCCCACATGTTCATGCCGCGCACCGGCCCGCCGAGCCCGCATGACCCGCCGGAACGCCGGCCCCGGGATCGGAGCCGGCGGCCCCGGCAGAGGGGTCAGGCCAGCTTGGCCGTGAGGGTGATGGTGGTGCCGGTCAGGGCCTGGCTGACCGGGCAGTTCGCCTTGGCGTCCTCGGCGGCCTTCACAAAGCCGGCCTCGTCGAGGCCGGGCACCTGGCCGGTGACGGTCAGGTGGATGCCGGTGATACCGGTGCCGGGCTGGAAGGTGACATCGGCCTGGGTGTCCAGCTTGGTGGGCGGGGTGCCCGCGCCGGCCAGGCCGTGCGAGAGGGCCATCGAGAAGCACGCGGAGTGCGCGGCGGCGATGAGCTCCTCCGGGCTGGTCTTGCCGTTGGGCTCCTCGGACCGGGCCGGCCAGGAGACCGGGTACTCACCGATGCCGGAGGAGGCGAAGGTCACCTGACCCTTGCCCTCGAGCAGGTTGCCTTCCCACGCGGTGCGGGCGGTGCGAGTGGTTGCCACGATCGGTACCTCCAGGTATGAGGAACTGCTGATTCGTCACTTCCGGTCATGCCGCGCACCAGCCTACGGGGAGGTCGGGGGCCGACCACGCGCAGCGACTCGGGGCGCCGTGCCCGGAAGTACCCGGGCCCGCGCCGGCCGGTGCGCGGGCGCCGGTCGCCCATCGGTCCGTACGCTGTCCGGATCGTGGACGGATACGCCGAATGGTGCGGATCCGCGCCGGGCGCCCTGTTAGATTTGCCCGGGCCCGAGCCCGGCCGTCGGACGGTCGGGTGCCCACCACCAGACAGCCGCGGAGCCGCCCCGATGACGGATCACCCCACGACCCCCGATGCCGGACTTCCCGAGGGGATCGACGACGCCGTGCGGGCCGAGCTGACCAGCCTGCGCGAGAGCATCGACAACATCGACGCCGCGGTGGTCCACATGCTGGCCGAGCGCTTCAAGGCGACCCAGCGGGTCGGCCGGCTCAAGGCCGAGCACAGGCTGCCGCCGGCCGATCCGGCGCGGGAGCGCGACCAGATCCGGCGTCTGCGGGAGCTGGCCGCCGGGGCGCATCTCGATCCGGTGTTCGCGGAGAAGTTCCTCAACTTCATCATCGCCGAGGTGATCCGCCACCACGAGGCGATCGCCCGCGCCTGAGCCCGCGGACCCCAGCCCGTACCCGAGCCCGTGGGCCCGGGTCCGTGCCCCTGCGGCCGTGCCCGAGGCCGCGCGGGTGCCGGGACTCACCGGGCGATCCGCAGGCGATCGCGTCGCTCTCTCCTCGACATGTCCTCGGCCGCGATGTCGGGCGCAGCTAAAAGCCGGATTTCGTGAGGCTTCACGGTTGGCGTAGCGTGCAGGTTCCCCCAGCCGGAGAGGTGAGCAGCGACGATGGCGGTGAACCTGCCCGATACGCACAGCGACGCCGGGGCCGGCCAGCCCCCGGCTGTCGGCGGCGGCCACAACGGCCACGGTGGCTCCAGCGATGGCGGTGGCGGTGGCCGCGCCGAGGCACGCCGGGCACGGACGCGGAAGGCGCCGAGGCCGTCGAAGCCGCAGAAGGACGCCGGGGACCGGCGGGCAGGGCGTCGTCACCGACCGTGGTGGATCGAGATCCCCGCGATGGCGGCGGTCGGCCTGGTGTTCGCGCTGCTGATCAAGACCTGTCTGTTCCAGGTGTTCACCATCCCCTCCGGGTCGATGGAGAACACGCTGCGGATCGGCGACCGGGTCGGGGTGAACAAGCTCGCGCCGTTGACCGGCTGGGAGCCGGAGGCCGGCCAGCCGGTGGTCTTCAAGGACCCGGGTGACTGGCTGCCGCCGCAGCCGACCGGCGGGAACCCGGTGTCCAACGCCCTGGGCTCGGTGCTCGGCTTCGTCGGGCTGATCCCGCCGAAGGACGACAACTACCTGGTCAAGCGGGTCATCGCGACCGGCGGCCAGACCGTGCAGTGCTCGGGTACCACGCTGACCGTCAACGGGGCGAAGGTCGACGAGCCGTACCTCCACCCCGGGGACGACTCCTGTGCCGGGATGAACTTCGGGCCGGTCACGGTGCCCCAGGGGTACGTCTGGGTGGAGGGCGACCACCGCAGCGACTCGGCGGACTCGCGCTACCACCAGCGCGGCCCCGGTGGTGGGGCCGTGCCGGTGGACAACGTGGTCGGGCCGGTGTCGGCCGTCGTGTGGCCGCTCAGCCACCTCGACTGGTTCGGCTGGGTCGGTCGCTGACCTCGCGCTGGGAGGCCGCGCGTCCCCCGGAACCACGGGCGGTACCGGCCGCCTCCGCTCCGGCCGCGACAGCACCGGTCACCTCGGCCCCGGTCACCTCGGATCCGGCCGCCACGGCACCGGCCGGTTCGACCGCGGGCTTGCTCGCCTGGGCCGCGAAGGCGCCGGCCAGGACGAGCAGGCCGCCGGCCATCTGCGGCAGACCCAGGTGCTCGCCGAGCAGGATCCAGGCGAGGACGGTGGCGACGACGGCCTCCAGGTTGGCCACCACCCCGGCGACCGGGGGCGACAGGTGCCGGACGGCGACCACACCGGTCAGGTAGGCGAGCACGGTCGCGATCAGGATCATCCAGGCCGCCGGGACGAGCGCGGGCAGCGTGTGCCCGTTCATCACGACGTCACCGCCGAGCGGGCTCCAGTCGGCCTGCCAGGGGCGGGTGAAGGCGGTGAGCACCACCGCGCCGATCAGCAGCCCGTACGCGCTGACGGCGATCGGGTCCACCGGGCGGTCCCCCCGGCTGCCGGCGTCGGCCAGGACGAAGTAGCCGACCTGACAGCAGGCCGCCCCGAGCGCGAACAGGACGCCCAACGCGTCGAAGCTCAGACCGTTCCAGACCTCGACCACGCAGGCCAGCCCGGCCACGGCGACGCCGGCGCCGATGGCGGAGCCCCGGCTGATCGGCCTGCGCTGGACGAACTTGACGTAGCCGATGAGCAGCGGGGGGCCGAGGTACTCGATCAGCAGGGCGACGCCGACCGGGATCCGAGAGATCGCCGCGAAGTAGCAGGCCTGGACGCCGGCCACGGCGAGCAGGCCGAACCCGAGGAGCAGGCCGGGCCTGCGGAGCACGACGGCGCGGTGGCGGTAGGCCAGCGGGAGGAGGACCACGGCGGCGCCGGTGACCCGGAGCCAGACCACATGCAGCGGCGAGAGGCCGGCCTCGATCAGAGGCTTGGCGGCGGTGCCGGAGCCGCCGAAGGCGACGGCGGAGACCAGCGCGAGGGCGAGGCCGAGGGTTCTGCCCGAGGAACGGTCGAGCCGGGGCGTTGAGCTGTGCACCGACGCATTGTGACAGTCATACCGGCGCTTGGGTAAGGCGCCATTTCGGTATTTGGTCCTGCCTGAACCTGTGCAGGGTGGCGGGTAAACCTGGGATCGCCCGAAAACGCCCGTCGGCCGCGACCACCCCCAGGCGGTCGCGGCCGACGCGCCCCGACTACTGCCGCGCGCCCGCTCCGGAGAGCGCGCCCGCGCCCGTGCCGCCACCCGTACTCGTATCCGAGCCCGTGCCGGAGCCCGTGCCGGAGCCCGATCCGCCCGTGCCGCCACCCGAGCCCGAGCCCGAGCCCGTACCGGAGCCCGTGCCGCCGCCCGTACCGCCCGAGGGCTCGGGCGCGGTGGTCGGACCGGTGGTCGGCGCCGGCGTCCGGGTGGGCTTGCCGCTCGGCCGGGGCGTCGTGGGCTGGGTGGGGGCGGTCGCCCCGCCGCCCGAGCCCGAACCACCGGAACCGCCCGAGCCACCCTGTCCGCCGGACGAGCCCGAGGACCCGGAGGACCCGGAGCCGCCCGAGGACCCGGAGCCGCCCGAGGACCCGCCGCTCGACGCCCCCGGCGGGGTGCCCGCGCCGGAACCGCTGCCCGAGCCGCCCGTCGCACCGCTGCCGCCCGAGGAGGCCGGGGCGGAAGCCGACCCGGACGGGGTCGAGGAGCTGTCCGGGCCGCCGGAGGATCCGCTGTTCGACGAGGAGTCGTCCGCGCCCGACGGCGAGGCGAAGTTCGCGACCGGCTGCCCCTTCAGCGCCGCCTTCATGTAACTGGTCCAGATCTGCGCGGGGTACTGGCCGCCCGCCGCGCCGTCGATCCCGCCGGTGCCGCTGAGGCTGACCTGGGCGCCGGTGGTCGGGTCCTGGCCGAACAGCGCCACGGAGGTCACCAGCTCGGGGGTGTACCCGACGAACCAGACCGACTTCTGGTCGTCCGTCGTGCCGGTCTTGCCGGCGACCGGGCGGCCCAGCGCCTTGGCCCGCCAGCCGGTGCCGCCCGGGTCGCTCACCACGCCCTGCAGCATCGAGGTGACCTGGCGCGCGGTCTCCTGGCTGACCGCCTGGGTGGTCTTGTGGGCCGGGAGCGGGAGCTGCTCGCCCTCGCGGTCCACCGCCTGCACCAGCCACGGGGTGATCTGCTTGCCGTCGTTGTCCAGCGTGGCGTACACACCGGCGATGTCGAGCGGGCTCGGGGTGGCCGCGCCGAGCGGGATGGACGGCACCGGGTCGAGCCCGGGGGTGTTGCTCGGCAGGCCGAGCGCGATGGCGGTGTCCCGGACCTTCTGCAGCCCGGTGTCCTGGGCGAGCTGGGCGAACACCGAGTTCACCGACCAGTCGGTGGCCTGCTGAAGGGTGACCTGGCCATAGCTCTTGTCGCCCTCGTTCGGCGGCGCGTACGGGGTGCCCTTGCCGCCCCGGACCTTGCGGCCGCTGGTGCCGTCGTACACCGTGCGCGGTGTGATGGTCTGACCGGACTGGGTCTTGGCGCCGTTCTCCAGTGCCGCGGCCAGCGCGATCGCCTTGAAGGTGGAGCCGGCCTGGTAGTCACGCCGGGTGGCGTTGTCGATGTAGTGCTTGGTGTAGTCGACACCGCCGTACAGGGCGACCACGGCACCGGTCTTCGGGTCGACCGAGACGGCGCCGGCCTGGGCGGCCGCGTCCTTCTTCCGCTTGTCCGGGTTGAGGGTGTCGTGCAGCTGCGCCTGCACCGAGTCCTGGAGGGCCTGCTGGCGCGCCGGGTCGACGGTCAGCCTGATGCTGTAGCCGCCCTTGGCCAGCTCGGCCTCGGTGATGATCTGGTTCGAGGTCAGGTACTGGGTGGCGGCGTCGACCAGGTAGCCGGCCTGGCCGGACAGACCGGGATTGCCCTGCGGGTCCTTGACCTCGGGGAAGGCGGTGGCGGTCCGCTCCTCGGCGGAGAGCCAGCCCTCCTTCACCATGCCGTCCAGGACGTAGTTCCAGCGGTTGAGGGCGTTCTGCTTGCCCGCCGGGGTCGCGGTGGCCACGTCGTAGGCGCTGGGCGCGTTCAGGAGCGTGGCCAGGTAGGCGCCCTGGGCGGCGTTGAGGGCGGACGCGTCCACGCCGAAGTACGCCTGGGCGGCGGCCTGGATGCCGTAGGCGCCGCGCCCGTAGTAGGAGGTGTTGAGGTAGCCGGAGAGGATCTCGTCCTTGCTCTCGGTGGCGTCCACCTTGATCGCTATGAAGAGTTCCTTCACCTTGCGGGTGACGGACTGCTTCTGGCTCAGGTACGTGTTCTTCACGTACTGCTGGGTGATCGTGGAGCCGCCCTGGGTGCCCTCGCCCTTGGCGGTGTTGAAGGCGGCGCGGGCCAGACCGGGCACGTTGACGGCGCCCTCGTGGTAGAAGTTGCGGTCCTCGGCGGCCAGCGCGGCGTGCTGGGCGGCGGGGGAGACCTTGTCCAGGCCGACGTTCTGCCGGTTGGTCTGGCCGGTCCGGGCGATCACCGAGCCGTCCTGGTAGAGCCAGGTGTTGCTCTGGGCGGTCGCGGCGGCGTGCGCGTCCGGCACCTTCACCAGGGCGACGCCCAGGGCGAACAGGCCGACGCCGAGCAGCAGCGAGGCCGCGAGCCCGAGCAGGGTCATCCGCCAGGTCGGGATCAGCCGGCGCCAGCCGGTGCGCTTCGGACGCTTCGGCTTGCCGCTGCGGGCGGGGCGCTCCGATGAACGCTTCAGGCGCTTCACCGGGCGGAGTCTGACGGACGGCACACGGCGGCCGCTCTGGGCGTTTCGGGACAAAGCGGCGGCCTTTCCTGTGGGTGGACCGAGCCAGCCTGCACAGACGGGTTCGTCGACGGTTAGGGACCTTTGTCCCGTTTCCGGTTTACAGCCCAGAACGCGTGGAAAGGGTCGGTTGGCTCCGCCAGAACAGGAAGCGAGACCGACATCACACGCAAATCGGGCACCATGGGCAAAAAAATCGGGGAGCCCCTCGCGTGTGCGAGAGGCTCCCCAATGTCTGTGCGCCGCCAGGGACTCGAACCCCGGACCCGCTGATTAAGAGTCAGCTGCTCTAACCAACTGAGCTAGCGGCGCCTGCTGACCTGGAAAACAATACACGGTTTCGAGGGGTGCGTCGTACCGCCGCGGTCCGGCCGGGGGTCCGCTGCCCGCCGAGGGTGCCCGTTTCCGCCCGGTTGGGGCGGAGTTTTCCGCCGGTTAGGGTGGAAACGTGCCCAGCCCAGACCCCGGCCGCCGGAAAGCTCGGCTCGCCGTCGCAGCCCTGCTGCTGCTCAGCGCGGTGGCGTACACGGCGTGGGTGCTGGAGGTGGTGCTGAGCACCGGCCTCGACCCGGTCCAGGCGTACATCAGCGAACTCGCCGCCGAGGACCAGCCGCTGGGCGGGCTGTTCCGGGCCACCGACCTGGTCGCCGGGCTCGCCGTCCTCGCGGCGGCCGTCACGGCCCTGGTCGCGGGCGCCCGGTCCGCGGCGCGCCGCACCGCGCGGGCCGACGGCGCCCGAGCCGGTACCGGGCCGGTCGGCGGCGTGGGGCCCTGGCTCCCCTGGGCGGTGACCGGCTGGGCGGCGCTGGCCCTGTTCGGCGTGGCCACGGCCGCCGACTCCCGCCTGCCACTGAGCTGCGCGCCCACCAGCGACGAGATGTGCGCGGCCCGGGAGACGGCCGGGCTGGTCCCGGCCACCCATACCGCGCACGCCGTGACCAGCAGCCTCGCCATGGTCGGGGCGCTCACCGGGCTGATCGCGCTCACCGTCGCGGCCCGGCGCTACGGCTGGTGGCCGCCGGTCCGCCGGTTCGGACCGTGGCTGCTGGCCGGCGAGCTGCTGGCCACCGGCTGGAGCCTGGCCGCGATCGCCGCCTTCGAGGCCGGTCACGGCACCTGGTCACTGGGCGCGGGCCAGCGGCTCCAGGTCCTCCTGGTCGCACTCTGGCTGGCGGTCCTGGCCCGGAGCGTCGCCCGCTTCGAGGGGCCGGCGGCCGTTCACGGCGGCACCGGACGGCACGCCGGGCAGTGCACCGGGCGGCACCCCGAACGGCACGTCGAGCACGACGCGGCGCAGGGCCAGGCCGGGGCCGAGGGGTGGGAGTCGCGATGACCATGGAAAGAGGGGGCGCGACGGCGACGTTCCTACGCATCGACGGCATACCCCTGCATGTGCGCATCGAGGGCGACGGGCCGGTCTGCCTGCTCACCGGCGGGCTCGGCAGCAGTTGGTTCGACTGGGACCTCGTCGTCTCCTTCCTCGCCCCGTACCGCACCGTGGTCCGGTTCGACCGGCCCGGGTACGGGTTGAGCGCGCCGGAGCCCGCGACCCGTCCGGCCCCCTCGGCGGCGGGCGAGGCCGAACGCATCCGGGGCGTGCTGGACGCGCTCGGGCTGCACGGGCCCTGCACGGTGGCGGGCCACTCGCTGGCGGGGTTCCACGTCGAGGCCTTCTCCCGGCTGCACCCGGAGCGGGTGGCCGGGCTGGTCCTGCTGGACGGCAGTGTCGAGTCGGACCCGCGCCCGCGCCCGGCTCCCGGACTGCGGGATCTGGCGGCCCGTACCATCGCGGGCGCGGCCACGGCGGTCGCGGTGCCCTACCTCTTCGGGCCGACCGCGCGCCGGCTGACCGCCAGAGCGTCCACGGTCCGCCGGGAGGACCTCGCCCCGGCGCCCCTGGTGCGGCACTGCTACCGGACCGGCCGGGCCCTGCGCGCGCTGCTCCGGGAGAACGCGCGCTACCTGGACATGGCCGCCGAGCTGGACGAACTGCGGTGCACCGCGCCGCTGCCGGACGACCTGCCGGTCACCGTGCTCGCCGCCGACGACGGGTGTCGGACCCGCCGTACCCAGGACTGGCTGGGCGGCCAGCGGGAACTCGCGGCGTTGCTCGGGGCCGACTTCCGGACCACCGCACCGGCCGGTCACCTGCTGATGTTCGACCGGCCGGACGCGGTGGCCTCGGCGATCCTGGACACCCGCTGAGACGGGGCACGCCGCCCCGCACTCGGCGTCCGGTGCCCTGCCCCGGAAACGCCTCAGGCCGTCCACCTGAGGTGAACGGCCTGAGACCTTGCCATGTGCGCCGCCAGGGACTCGAACCCCGGACCCGCTGATTAAGAGTCAGCTGCTCTAACCAACTGAGCTAGCGGCGCCTGCTGACCTGGAAGAGGTTACACGGAGCCGGGCCGATCCGCCGAATCGCGACCGCGCGGCCACACTCCGTCGCGAGCGAGGTCAACCTCGTCGCCGTCGTGGTGGCGACCCGCAAGGGCCTGGCCGGCCTGGGCTCGCCCGGTCTGGCGGGCGTGGACTGCGTCAAGGTGGGCCGGGAGAAGTGGCTCGCCTTCGCCGCCCTCCGCGGAAGGACCGCGGCCGCCCGCGGGAGGGCCGCGGCCACAGCGACGGCATGGCAGGCGCTGGCGAGCAGCGCGGTGATCACGAGGCCGGTGGTGCGGACACGGGGGGAACGGCGCCGCCCCCGCTGTCCTGCCACCGGCCTTGACCTTCCGCGTTGCCCGCAGGCCACCCGTGTCGTGGAGTCCGCCCGGACCCGCTCCCTGTCAACCGGGACGAATCTAGCGGGGTGATCCGCCGGGCCGTGGCGTACGGCGCGCGGGCATGCCCGGAAACCCGCCGAGCTGTCACCCGGTTCGCGCACGGCGGCGTCAACTGGGGCTGACGGAGCGGCGAAACGGGCGAAACGGGCGAAACGGGCATGTCGGGAGTGCCCTCATCGCGCCGTGCCGTCGCCCGAGGTGCCGCACGCCAGGGAGGGCGGAGCCGCCGGGGCGGACTGAGCCGCGCGGGCCTGCCCCTCGGACGGGCGGTCGTCGAGGTCCTGGCCCAGCAGGTGGTGCAGTACCTGGTCGTGTCGGACCAGCCAGGCCAGATAGGCCGGATTCACCCGGGCCAGGTCCAGGTAGGCGGCGCGCAACTCCCCGTAGAGCGCGTCGAGCGCGCGCGGGCTGAGCGCGCGCGGCCGCCAGGCCAGCAGCAGCCGGACGGCCAACGGGTCGCCGTGCACCGGCCGGACGACCGTGCCGGGCCCGGGGGACGAGGTCGGCTGGCAGGGCCGGACGGCCTCGCCGGAGGCGACGAGTTCGGCGGCGGTGGCGTTGTCGCGGACCTGTACCACCCGCGGGTTGAGCCCGGCCTCGGTGAACACCCGGCGCATCGCCGCGTATTCGTGGTCGGCCGTCGGGTCCACCATCCAGGTGTCCTCGGCGAGGTCGGCCAGGTGGACGACGGGCAGTGTGGCGGCCGGATGGCCGGCGGCGAGTGCGACGAACTGCGGCTCACGGGCCATCAGTACCCGGTGTTCGGCATCGGGCGGCACCCGCAGCGGGAAGCCCTCGCTCTCGTGCACGAAGGCGACGTCCAACTGGTCGGCGGCGACCATCCGCAGCAGGGCGTTGGCGGAGATGTCGATGTGGATGGTGGTGTCCGTCTCCGGCAGCCGGTCGTGCACCCGGCGCAGCCAGGCCGCCACCGCCCGGCTGCCCACGCTGCCGATCCGCAGCCGCCGTTTGCGCTCGCTGCCCGCGGACTCCAGGGCCTCCTGCCGGGCGGCGGCGACCAGCGCGGTCATCTCGGCGATCACCGGTCTGGCCCGGGACAGCACCGAGTGGCCGAGCGCGGTGGGCCGGCTGCCGGTCTGCTCACGGGTGAACAGGCTGCCGCCGACGGTCCGTTCGATGCGGTGCAACTGGGTGGTGAGGGAGGGCTGGGTCATGCCGAGCTGCAACGCGGCCTTGCGGAGGCTGCCGGTGTCGGCGATCGCGCACAGCACCCGGAGGTGTCTCACGTCGAGCTCCACATCGGGAGCATAACGGCGCCAACCTGACTCGCCAAGGACATGACATGCGTCAAGGTTGTGACGGTCCTGCGGTATTGGGCGCCGCTATCGCCGATTGACATCATCCGCCGGGAGGCGGGCCGGGTCGAAGCTCTGGGGCAGAGAGCCCATCCCCGCCGCGGCCGGCCCCCATCGGCCGACGGCGCTCCGGCATCCGTGAATCGGAGCCCCCACGTGAAGCGATCCGTTCTGTCGGCCGCCCTCGGCCTGGTCCTCGCGACCGGTCTCGCCGCAGTCCCCGCCACCGCGACGGCCGCCGTCGCCGCGCCCGTCCAGGGCTACACGGCCACCGCCCATGCCGGGACGGCCGCGCACCGGTCCGACAACCTCGCCTTCTACCAGGCCGTGATGAAGTCGGCCCTGGCCAGGCAGGCGAAGACGCCCTACCTCAAGTCCGTCGTGGTCACCTACGACACCACCAATGCGCCGTCCTTCGCCGGTGAGATAGCCCAGGCCGCCCAGATCTGGAACGGCTCGGTCGGCAACGTCCAGCTCCAGGAGGGCGGCAACGCCGACTTCTCCTACTACGAGGGAGACGACCCGAGCAACGGCTCGTACGCCAGCACCGACGGCCACGGCCACGGGTACATCTTCCTCGACTACACCCAGAACCAGCAGTACAGCTCACTGCGCGTCACCGCGCACGAGACCGGCCACGTGCTCGGCCTGCCGGACGACTACTCCGGCCCGTGCAGCGAGCTGATGTCCGGCGGCGGTCCCGGCCCGTCCTGCACCAACCCCTACCCGGACGCCGCCGAGCGCCAGCAGGTCGACGCCCTCTGGGAGAACGGCCTGCGGGCCGCGCACTGACGCCCGACCGGCACCGGTAGCGGGCCGCCCGGCCGGTACGGGCGGCCCGCTACGCGTTCGCGTTTTCCGCTCGTCCTGTCCATGTCCGCCTCCTCGCCGGGAGCCTAACCGCCGCCCGAGTGGAATGCCAGGGGCATGTCAGAGTCAAGGCGATTCAAAGACACCTCAAAGGCCCCGGATAGCAGGGGTATTGGGCGGCACTATCACCGGTTGACATCATGCGCCGGGCCGCCGCGCTGCCCGAAGCTCTGGGCATCGACCCGCTCGACAGGTGTCCCGCCGCCGACCCCCATCGGCCGCGGCGCTCATGAATCGGAGCCCCCACATGAACCGCATTTCACGGACGTTCTCCGCCGCCGTCGGTCTCGCGCTCGCCGCCGGCCTGGTCGCCCTGCCCACCGCGGCCGCCGCCGCGCCGGTCCAGGGCTACACGGCCACCACGGGGTACGCGGGCTCGGCCGCCGAGGACGCCGGCAACAAGGCGTTCTACGAGGCCGTGATGAAGTCCGCGCTCGCCAAGCGGGCGGCCACCCCGTACCTCAAGGCCGTCGTGGTCACCTACGACGCCAGCAGCGCCCCGAGCTTCGGCAGCCAGATAGCCCAGTCCGCCCAGATCTGGAACAGCTCGGTCGCCAACGTCCAGCTCCGCTCGGGCTCGGCGGCCGACTTCCGCTACTACGAGGGCAACGACTCGCGCGGCTCGTACGCCAGCACCGACGGTCACGGCCGGGGCTACATCTTCCTGGACTACCAGCAGAACCGGCAGTACAGCTCCGTCCGGGTCACCGCGCACGAGACCGGCCACGTGCTCGGCCTGCCCGACCACTACTCCGGCCCGTGCAGCGAGCTGATGTCGGGCGGCGGCCCCGGCACCTCCTGCACCAACCCCTACCCGAACAGCGCCGAGCGCAGCCGGGTGAACTCCCTCTGGCTCCGCGGCTGACCGGTTCGCACCGGCCGCAGCCCTGACGGCCCGGCCGCTCCCCGGAGCGGCCGGGCCGCACGCGTCCGCGCGGTCCTTCCGGCGCCGCGATCCCGCCGTCGCGGCGCTGTCGGTGTCGGTGTCGCTGTCGGTGCCGCGTGCGAGCATGCGGACGAGGACCCGTCCGCCGACCGTGAGGTGCCACCGCCATGCCCCTGTCCGTCCCCGACCGCCTGGCCGACCTGCCGTACGCGGCACTGCTGCGCCCGCACACCGGGCCGCTGCGCAGTGACGAGCGCTACGACACCGTCCACTTCGACGGCGGCGAGTACCGCGACCAGTCGGCCGGCGGTGCCACCTTCCTGGAGTGCGCGTTCACCGGCGTCTCGCTGAGCGGGATGAAGCTCCGCCAGGCCCGCTTCAACGAGGTGTGGGCACAGGCCGGCCGCTGGGTGGCCTGCGAACTCAGCGACAGCGACTGGCAGGACAGCGCCGTCACCGGCGGCGTCCTGGCCGGCGTCGCCGCGCACGGCTCGGCGCTGCGCCGGGTGGTGTTCCGCGGCTGCAAGCTGGAGGCCGTCAATCTGCGCGCCGCCGTCCTGCGGGACGTCGTCTTCGAGGACTGCCTGCTGCGCGACGTGGACTTCGGCGACGCGAAGCTGACCGATGTCTCCTTCCCCGGTTCGACCCTGGAGGAGGTCCGGCTGCGCGGCGCCAGGATGACCAGGACCGATCTGCGCGGCGCCGTCCGGCTCGGCCTCACCGACGGGCCCGAGGGCCTGCGTGGCGCCCTGATCAGCTCGCTCCAACTGATGGAGCTGGCGCCCCAGTTCGCCCACGCCCTGGGCATCACCGTGAAGGACGGCTGAGCTCGCGCCCGACCCGCCCTCAGGCCCGGCCCGCCGCCGGGTCCGGCACCCCGGTGGGGCGGCCCGCCGTTCAGCTCCCGGCCGCTCGGTGACGGCGGGGAGAACAGTCCGCCAACCCTGGCGCGGCCCTCTGGTGGGGCCGTTCGGGGCGGGAGGAGGATGCTGCGCGATCGATGAGCGCCGACTTGTGTGCACAACATCGCCAGCGAAGGGACGGGCCGGGCTGATGGCCGAGCTGAGTCGTAGGAAGTTCGTCACGCTGTCCGGCGCCGCCGCGGCGGGTCTGGCCGTGGCCGGGAGCACCGGAGCGGGGGCGGCGCCCGCCGCGGGGCCCGCCACCGTGCCCTCGGCGGCGCTGTCGCAGACCGGCACCATCGCCGACGCGCGCCACATCGTGATCCTGATGCAGGAGAACCGCAGCTTCGACCACTACTTCGGCCTGCTGCGCGGCGTGCGCGGCTTCGCCGACCGCAGCGCGATCCAGATCGCCGGCGGCTACAGCGTCTTCAACCAGCCCAACGGGCTCGGCCGGCAGTACCCCTGGCAGTTCAGCGCCACCAAACCGGCCGGCGGCGCCGACCCCGCGCGCCTGGCCCAGTGCAATGGGGATCTGAGTCATGCCTGGAGCGACCAGCACCGGGCGTGGAACGGCGGCAAGCTGGACTCCTGGGTCGCCGCCAAGGGGAACGTCCGCACCCTCGGCCACCTCACCCGCCAGGACATCCCGTTCCACTACGCGCTCGCCGAGAACTGGACCATCTGCGACGCCTACTTCTGCTCCGTCCTCAGCGCCACCGGCCCCAACCGCACCTACCACTGGTCCGGCCAGATCGACCCGGCCGGCACCGCGGGCGGCCCGGCGTACGACGGCGGCGACGAGAAGGGCCTGCGCTGGCAGACCTACGCCGAGGCGCTGGAGAACGCCGGTGTGAGCTGGAAGGTCTACCAGAACGCCGCCGACAACTACGGCGACAACGCCCTGGCCTATTTCACGCAGTTCACCGGTGCCCCGGCCGGCAGCCCGCTGGCCGTCAAGGGCATGGGCTCCGTCCCCAGGGCGACCGGCCGCACCCCGGACGACATCGTCGCCGCGATCAAGGCCGACGTCCGCGGCGGCACCCTTCCGCAGGTCTCCTGGATCGTCCCCGACCAGGGCTCCTCGGAGCACCCGTACTCGACCCCCACCGACGGCGCGCACTTCGTCCACAACGTGATCGACGCGCTCAACGCGGACCCGGACGTCTTCAACTCCACCGTCCTCTTCCTCAACTACGACGAGAACGACGGCTTCTTCGACCACGTCCCGCCGCCCGCGGCCCCGGCCGGCACCCCGGGCGAGTTCTACAACGGGACCAACATCGGCCTCGGCTTCCGCGTCCCGATGATCGCCATCTCGCCCTGGACCCGAGGTGGCTGGGTGAACTCCGAGGTCTTCGACCACACCTCCGTCCTGCGCTTCCTGGAGCAGTGGACGGCCGCCCTCGGCAAGCCCGCCAGCTGCCCCAGCATCAGCGACTGGCGGCGTCGCGTCTGCGGCGACCTGACCAGCGCCTTCGACTTCGCCAACCCGGTCTACGGCCTCCCGGCGCTGCCCAACACCGACGCGGTGATCGGCATGGCGAGCTGTGGACCGCTGCCCAACCCGGCGCCGGTCGACAACAAGCTGCCCGTCCAGGAGCCCGGCACCCGCCCGGCGCGCGCCCTGCCGTACCAGCCGAACGCCAACCTGGACCACCTGGAGTTCGGCTCCGGCGGCGCGGTCAAGGTCTGGCTGGCGATGGCCAACGAGGGCCCGGCGGCCCGGAAGTCGGCCCACTTCGCGGCCTACGCCAACGCCTACCGCAGCGGCGGGCCCTGGCAGTACACCGTCGACCCCGGCGGCAGGCAGAACGACTTCTTCAACTGCGGCACCGGCTACGGCGGCGGCCAGTACGACCTGTCCGTGGTCGGCCCCAACCGCTTCCTGCGCCGCTTCAAGGGCGACACCACCAAGGCGGGCCGGAACGCGGCCGTCACCGCCTCGTACGCGGTCGAGCCGGGCACCGGCCGGCTGGCCCTCTACCTCCGGCTCGCCAACTCCGGCACCACCGCGCTGACCTTCACCATCGCCTCGAACAACTACCGCACGGACGGCCCCTGGACGTACCAGGTGCCGGCCGGCGGCAGCGTGAGCGACTTCTTCAACGCGGTGGCCTACACCGACGGCTGGTACGACTTCACCGTCACGGTGGACGCCGACGCCACCTGGTCGCAGCGGTTCACCGGCCACCTGGAGAGCGGCACGGCCAGCGTCAGCGGTTGAACGGCCCGGGCCGCAGGCCCTGGGGGAACCACGGGTCGTGGACCTCCCGGGGCCCGTCGGGCGTCAGCAGGGTGAGGGTCAGCGGCCCGGCCGCGTACTCGGCCAGCAGCACCGCGCCGTGCCGGGTCTCCAGTTCGGCCTGCACCGGTACGGGCAGCTTGCTCAGCGCCCGTCGCAGGTGCAGCGCGTCCCGTCGGCTGACCGGCTGCGGGGCGCGCAGCACCAGCCGCAGCGGGCTCAGCGGTCCGGTCACCGGTTCGCCGGTGGCCAGCTCGTAGCCGATCGCGCCGATCGGGCCCCAGGCCAGCCGGTGGTCCGCGACCAGCTCGTCGACCACCGGCAGCACCGCCAGCGCGGGGACGGCCGCCACCCGGGCGGCCGGCAGCAGGGCGTGCCGTCCGATCAGCTGCTCGGGCCGCAGCGTGCGCGCCACCGCCGCCTTCGGCGCCAGGGCGTCCAGCCGCTGCCCGCGCTCGGGGCCGCGCACCGTCACCGGGAGCCAGTGTTCGGGCGCGGCCGAGACGTCCCGGGTGCAGCGCACCGGGTGCGGGGTGTCCAGCGGAGCGCCCACCCGGGCGGGCGCCCGCCCGACCGTCACCCAGGGGTGTGCGCGCAGCACCAGCCGCGCCCAGTCCGGCAGCTCGCCGCCGCCGAGCGGCCGCAGCGAGCTCGGGCACTGCATCAGCAGCAGGTCGTGCGTCCCGGGCAGCCGCCCGTCCAGCGCGGCCAGCGGTCCGACCAGTCGGCGCGGTCCGCCGACGTGTTCCTCGTGGGCGCGGCGGCGGGCGGTCGGTTCCGGCTCGGCGGCGACAGGCATGGCAGGCTCCAGCGGTGAGAGGCGGCGGATCGCGTCCGGCCCGTGCGCGGTGGGGATCCCGCGCGCGGCCGTGACCTTTCGGGGTGACCTGTTCGGGGACGGCCTGTTCGGGGTGGCCTTTCGCGGGTGGGCTGCGGGGTCGCCCGGCGGCGCCGCCGGGAGCGGCTGACGTCTCCACCCTCCGCCCGCCCCGTACGGGGCGGCTACGGCCCTTGGATGCTTCCTACCCGGGACCAAGGACCCAACCGGCGGCCGGTCCGGTCCGGCCGTCTGCTCAGGTCGTCCGCTCCGGCCGTCTGCGGATGCGCTTGTCCGGCCCCGGTGTGAGAGTGGGGGCAGCCCGGTATCCGTCCGGAGGAGGAGTCATGGGCATCTTCGACAGGTTCCGCCACAGGGCGCACGACGCCGGGGAGGCCAGGTCCTCCCTCGGCGGGAGCCATGAGCAGGACACCACCGCGGCGACGGAGGCCGCCCGGCGTGCCGCCCTCGCCCACGACGAGGCCGCCGACGCGTTCAGCGACGAGACGGAGAAGGTCCGCGAGGCCAGGTCGGCGGAGCGGCTCACCGAGCGGGAGGCCGAGGAACGGGCCCGCGAGGACATGACCGCCGAGGGCGATCCCTGGGACTGAGCGGGACTGAACGGCGCGAGCGCCGACGGGGCGTATCCGTCGGCGCTCGCGCCGTTCGGCGTCCACCGCGGCAGCGCCCGGTTCAGCGCTCACGCGGGGGCAGCGGCGGCCGCCGCAGATCCGGACGCGGGGTGTCGTCGGGCGGCGGGACGGCGGCCGGGGCGTCCTCCAGCAGCTCCAGCGCCAGCTGCACCGCGGTGACCAGCTCGGTGTGCCGGCCCCGGGCCCAGTCGTGCGGGGTGCGCAGCACGTGCACGTCCGGTTCCACGCCGTGGTTCTCCACCGACCAGCCGAGCCCGCCGGTGAACCAGGAGGCGTTCTTCGGTACCGAGATCTGCGTCCCGTCGCCGAGCAGGTGCCGACCGGTCATGCCGACCACCCCGCCCCAGGTGCGGTTGCCGACCACCGGGCCCAGCCCCAGCAGCTTGATCGCCGCGATGATCACATCGCCGTCCGAGCTGGTGGCCTCGTCGGCCAGCGCCACCACCGGGCCGCGCGGGGCGTAGCGCGGCCACCGCACCGGCTGCCGCCCGCGGCTGAAGTCCCAGGCCAGCACGCGCCGGGTGAGCTTCTCCAGCACCAGCTCGGAGACGTTGCCCCCGGCGTTGCCGCGCACGTCCAGCACCAGGGCCGGCTTGTCCAGCTCACGGCGCAGGTCGCGGTTGAACTGGGCCCAGCCGGAGCCGCCGAGGTCAGGGATGTGCAGGTAGCCGCACCGGCCGTCGCTGAACTCCCGGACCAGCGCGCGGCGTTTGGTCACCCAGTACTGGTAGCGGACGGCCCGTTCGTCGGTCAGCGGGGTGACGGTGATCCGTCGGACCGGGGCGTCCGGGCCGGCCGCCCCGCGCAGGGTGAGTTCCACGGTGGTGCCGCCGGTGCCGGCCAGCAGCGGCGCCGGGCCGCGCACCGGGTCCACCGGGCGCCCGGCCACCGCGAGCAGTTCGTCGCCCGGCTGGACGCCCCGGGTGGCGAGCGGTGCGCGGGCGCGCGGGTCGGAGGATTCGCCGGGCAGGACGCGGTCGACCAGCCAGCGCCCGTCGGGCGTGCGGTGGGCGTCGGCGCCGAGCAGGCCGAGCGGCTGCAGGCCCGGTGAGGTGCCCTCGCTGCGCCGGGACGGGGTGACATAGGCGTGCGAGGTGCCGAGTTCGCCGAGGAGTTCGCGCAGCAGGTCGGCGAAGTCGTCCGGCCCGGCGATCCGCTCCAGCAGCGGCTCGTACTGGGCGACCAGGGCGGGCCAGTCCAGCCCGGACATGCCGGTGTCCCAGAACTGGTCCCGGACGATCCGGGCCGCCTCGTGGTACGCCTGGCGCCACTCGGCGGCCGGGTGCACGGTGTGGGTGATCCGGCGCAGGTCGACGCCGGTCCCGGCGGAGGGGGCGCCGACCGGGACGACCCGCAGGGTGCCCGCCGAGTAGACGGAGATCGAGCCGCCGTCGCCGGAGACCGCGTAGCCGTCCAGCTTGTCGACCAGGGTGGTGCGGGTGCCCCGGACCAGGTCGAAGTACTCCAGGGAGGGGCGGCCGGAGGTGTCGTCCGGGTTGGTGAAGGTCTGCCCGAGGGTGCCGGAGATCGGCCAGCGCAGCCAGACCAGCCCGCCGCGCACGGCGTCGGTGGCCGAGTACTTGGAGGCGACCACCGGGAACTGCACCAGCCGCTCGCCGATGTTCTGCGGATCCACCCGCACGGTGCCGTCGCCGTCGTCGCGCGGGGCGCCGTCCTCGGCGGGGGCGGCGAACGGGGAGGGGGTGTCGGCGGTGAGCGGGACGAGGTAGGGGCGGCAGCCGAGCGGGAAGGAGAGGTCGCCGGTGTGCACGTCGTGGACGGGGTCGAAGCCGCGCCAGGAGAGGAAGGCGAGGTAGCGGCCGTCCCGGGTGAACACCGGCTGCTCGTCCTCGAACCGGCCGTCGGTGACCTCGGTGATCGGCGCGGGCGCGTCGGCGCGGGTGAGCCGGATGCGGCGCAGCGAGCGCCCGGCCGACGGCTGGGACCAGGCGATCCAGTGCGAGTCGGGGGAGAAGCGGGCGGCGGAGACCGGGCCGTAGTCGGAGGCGGCCACTTCACGGACGGCGCCGTCGGCGGTGGCGACCAGGAGCAGCCGTCCGTCGGAGGTGGCGGCGGCCAGCCGGGTGCCGTCGGGGGAGGCGGTGAGTTCCAGGACGCGCCCGATCCGCCCGGCGGCGAGCAGGCGGTGGTGGTGGCGCGGCGTCGGCGTCCCGGGCTCCGCGGCCGGGTGTCCGGTCGGCCCGTGCGCGGTCGCCGGGTGCCCGGTGGCCTGGTACCCGGCCGGTTCGTGCCCGGGGAGGGGGACGACCTCGACCGCGTCCGCGCCCTCGGCGTCGGTGATCCAGGCGGCCTCGCCGGTGTGGCCGAGCACGACCGGCAGCCGGGTGCGCACGCCCGGGGTGTCGGCGAGCGCCCGGGCGGGGCCGTCGCGGTGGGTCAGCCAGTACTGGCTGCCGCGTACGGTGACCACCCCGGCCCGGCCGGTCTGGTCGCAGGCCAGGTCCTTGACGTGGGCGGCGGCGTTCACCTGGTACGGCCGCCGGCCGGCCCGGGCACCGCCGAGCGGGACGCGCAGCCGGCGCGGCGCGGACGCCTCCAGGCTCTCCAGCAGCCAGAGGTCGCCGGCGTGCTGGTAGACGATCCGGGTGCCGTCGGTGGCGGCCTCCCGGGCGTAGTACGAGGCGTGGTCGGTGTGCCGGCGCAGGTCGCTGCCGTCGGGGCGGCAGGAGTAGAGGTTGCCGATGCCCTCGTGGTCCGAGAGGAAGGCGATCCTGGGATCGCCGGGCCCTCCCACCGGCATCGGTGAGGAGAGGTGGCCGGGGTGGCCCGGGAGGATCTGCTCGCCGTCCACCCAGAGCCGGCCGGTGGCGCCGCCCTGGTAGCGCTTCCACGCGGCGGGCTCGTGCGGGGCCGAACCGGTGAGCAGCACGGTGTTGGTGCGGCCCATCTGGGCGTCGCCGACCGGTCCCCAGGGCATCCGGCGGCCGGGGGAGCCGTCGGATGGCAGCGCGTGCGCCCAGGTGTAGTGGCCGAAGGGCTCGTGGAAGGAGGTGACGGCCAGCACCTCACCGTCGGGCAGCCAGCCGCGGACCCGGGTGTCCTGGCTGCCCCAGTAGCTGAGCCGGACGCCCTCGCCGCCCTCGACCGGGGCCGTCCACACCTCGGGGGCCGGGCTCTGCCAGCTGGTCCAGGCGAGGGTGCGGCCGTCGGGGGAGAACCGGGGGTGGCTGACCCGGGTACGGTCGCAGCTGACCCGCCAGGCCCGGCCGGTGCCGCCGTCCGGGGCGAGCGGCGCGAGCCAGACGTCGTCCTCGGCGGTGAACGCCAGCAGGCCCCCGTGCAGGTGGGGGTGGCGGAGGTAGCCGGGCGAGGTCACCCCTCCATCCTTCGACGGGGTGTCACTCCCGGCAACCGGGAAGGCGGCCCGGTGTGCGGCTGTCCGCTACCGGACCGGTCTGGACCATTGACACCGTACGGCCGGATCCACTTCAGTGGTCTAGTCCAACTTGGGTGCGAGGTCGGGCCGATCCCCCACTGGCGCGTACCTCTGCCGTGCCCTCGGACGTCCCCCACGATCGCGCCCCCGCAGGAGTCCCCGCATGCGCAGAACAGTGCCCCTGCCCACCACCACCCCCGGCCGCCGCCGTCCCCGGACGCTGCTCGCCGCCGGCACCGCCTCGGCCGTCGCCGCCGCCACCATGGTCGGCCTCACCCTGGGCCTGGCGCCCGCCGCCTCGGCCGGGGAGTTCCTGGTCAACGGCGGTTTCGAGAGCGGCTCCCTGGCCCCCTGGAGCTGCACCGGCGGCACCGGAAGCGTCGTCACCGGCCAGGCCCACGGCGGCACTTACGCGCTCGCCGCGGCCGCCTCGGCGAGCGACATCGCCCGCTGCGCCCAGACCGTCACCGTCGCCCCGAACACCACCTACACGCTCAGCGCGTACCTCAAGGGCTCGTACGTCTACCTCGGCGTGGACGGTGGCACCAGCACCTGGACGCCCGGCACCGGTGGCGCGTACCAGAAGCTCAGCGTCAGCTTCACCACGGGCGCCGGCCAGACCAGCGCCACCGTGTACACGCACGGCTGGTACGGCCAGGGCACGTACTACGCGGACGACGTCTCGCTGGACGGCCCCGGCGCGCCGAGCCCGACGGCGACCGCCTCCCCGACCGCGACGGCCTCCCCGACGGTGACGCCCACCGACACCGGCTCGCCCACCGCGACGGCGACCCCGACCGACACCGCCACGCCCACCTCCCCGCCCGCCGGGGGCCACACCCTGGTCGGCTACCTGCACGCCAGCTTCGCCAACGGCGCCGGGTACACCCGGGTCGCCGACATCCCGAACTCCTGGGACTTCATCAACCTCTCCTTCGGCGAGCCGACCTCCGTCACCTCCGGTGACATCCGGTTCAACCGCTGCCCGGTCACCGAGTGCCCGGGCGTCGAGTCGGACGCCGACTTCAAGGCGGCCATCGCCGCCAAGCGGGCCCAGGGCAAGAAGGTGCTGATCTCGATCGGCGGCCAGAACGGCCAGGTCCAGCTCACCACCACGGCCGCCCGCGACACCTTCGTCAGCTCGGTCTCGGCGATCATCGACAAGTGGGGCCTGGACGGCCTGGACGTCGACTTCGAGGGCCACTCGCTGTCGCTGAACACCGGTGACACCGACTTCAAGAACCCGACCAGCCCGGTCGTCGTCAACCTGATCTCCGCGCTGAAGACCCTGAAGGCCAAGTACGGCCCGGGCTTCGTCCTCTCGATGGCCCCGGAGACCTTCTTCGTCCAACTCGGCTACCAGTACTACGGATCCGGTCCGTGGGGCGGCCAGGACCCGCGTGCCGGAGCCTACCTGCCGGTCATCTACGCCCTGCGTGACGACCTCACCCTGCTGCACGTGCAGGACTACAACTCCGGCTCCATCATGGGCCTGGACAACCAGTACCACTCGATGGGCGGCGCCGACTTCCACGTCGCGATGACCGACATGCTGCTCAAGGGCTTCCCGGTCGCGGGCAACACCGCCAACATGTTCCCGCCGCTGCCCGCCTCCAAGCTCGCCATCGGCATGCCGGCCACCACCAACGCGGGCAACGGCTACGTCGCCCCCGCCGAGGTCAACAAGGCCCTGGACTGCCTCACCAAGCTGGCCAACTGCGGCAGTTACGTCCCCAAGGCCGGCGCCCAGCCCAACCTGCGCGGCCTGATGACCTGGTCGATCAACTGGGACCAGTTCGCCGGGCGGGAGTTCTCCAAGAACTTCGACGGCTACTTCCGCCGCTGACCGGCCCGGCCGGGCCCGACCCCTGGGCCCGGCCTCCCGGGGCGCCGGACGGAACCGTCCGGCGCCCCGGGGCGGTCAGTGCTCCACCCGCACCGCTTCCAGGTACTCGGCGATGGCGTCCCGGTTGCGGGTGAGGAACCTGATCCGCTCGGTCATACCGGCGAGTTCGTGCTCCAGGGTGGCGATCATCTCCGGGGTGGCGTCGGCGAAGTGGATGACCCGGGGCTTGTCCAGGCAGGGCAGGATCTGCCGGATGAGGCGGGTCGGCAGCCCGGCGTCGAGCAGGCCCCGGATCTGCAGGACCCGGTCGACGCAGGACTCGGCGTAGTCCCGGTAGCCGTTGGCCCGGCGGTCGGCGACGATCAGCCGCTGCTCCTCGTAGTAGCGCAGCAGCCGGCGGGACGTGCCGGTGCGCTCCGCCAGCTCCCCGATCATCATGTGGCCCACCTCACACCGGGACGCGTTGACCCTCACATCAATGTGAGGGTTTGAGCATAGCCGTCATGCGAACCACACAGCCATCCGCACAGCCGCCTGTGCGGCCGTCAACTGCCGTCAAGCAAACGGGACTTCCCCTGTCGGCGCTGCTGGCCCTGGCCACCGCCGTCTTCATCACGGCCCTCACCGAGACCCTGCCGGCCGGCGTCCTGCCCGCCATGAGCACCGACCTCGGCGTCAGCGAGTCCGCGATGGGCCAGTCGGTCACCATCTACGCGATCGGGACGGCGGTCACCGCCCTCCCGCTCACCGCGGCCACCGCCGGATGGCGGCGCAAGCGGCTGCTGCTCACCGCGATGGCCGGGTTCGCCGCCGCCAACACCGTCACCGCCCTCTCGTCCGGCTATCCGCTCACCATGGCGGCCCGGTTCGTCGCCGGGGTGGCGGCCGGCCTGGCCTGGGCCCTGCTCGCCGGGTACGCGCGCCGACTGGCGCCGGCACCCCTCCAGGGCAAGGCGATCGCCATCGCGATGACCGGCGCGCCCGTCGCCCTGTCGCTGGGCGTGCCCGCCGGGACCTTCCTCGGCACGGCGCTCGGCTGGTGGGTGGCGTTCCTGCTGATGACCGTGCTGGCGGTCGGCGTGATCGGCTGGATCGCCGCGACCGTCCCCGACCACCCCGGCCAGGGCCGGGCCGAACGGGCCCCGGCCCTGCGGGCGCTCGCCGTCCCGGGGGTGGTGCCGGTGCTCTTCGTGACCTTCGTCTTCGTCCTGGCCCACACCGTCCTCTACACCTACATCGCCCCGTACCTCGACCGGGCTGGCCTGGGCGATGCCACCGGCCTGGTGCTGCTCGTCTTCGGCGTCGCCTCGCTCGCGGGCATCTGGTTCACCGGCGTCCACATCCACCGGCGGCTGCGCACCCTCACCCTCGCGAGCGGCCTGCTGGTCGCCGGCGCGGCCGCCGTCCTGGCGGTGCCCGTCGACGGCCCCGCGCCCGTCTACGTGGCGGCGGTGCTCTGGGGCCTGGGCTGGGGCGGCATCCCGACCCTGCTGCAGACCGCCGTCGGCGACGCGGGCGGCGAACAGGCGGACGCCGCCCAGGCCATGCTGGTCACGCTCTGGAACGCCGCCATGGCGGGCGGCGGCGTGGCCGGCGGCTTCCTGCTCGACCGCTTCGGCGCCGGCTCCTTCCCCTGGACCGTCCTCGCGCTGCTCCTCCCCGTCCTGGCCGTGGTCACCGCCGCCCGCGTCCACGGCTTCCCCGCCCGGCGCCGGACCGGGTGACGTCCGGGCCCGGACGTTCTAGTCGAACCAGTCGGGGTCGCCGGCCTCGACCAGTTCGCGGAGCAGGGCGCGGTCCCGGCAGGCCTCCCGCAGGAGCGCCCCCAGTGCCCTCAGCGCGTCGGCGTCGTCCCCGTAGGCGACGAACATGCCCGCCTCGGAGTCGAAGGAGATCCGGCCCGCCAGCTCCGGCGCCCGCTCCCGGATCGCGGACCTCGCCACCCCCTCCCAGCCGTAGCCGCCCGCGTCGTGGCCGGCCGCCTCGAAGACGTCGTCCGCCTCGGGCATCCAGCCGTCACTCAGGAGCAGGCAGTAGGTGCCCGGCCGGTGGTCGTACTCGAAGAAGGTCAGTGGGGCGAAGGACTCGCGATCGGTCATGCGCCGACCCTAAGGCCTGCCTCTGACATCCGGTCAGGCGCCGCCGAGGATGCCGCCGCCCGCGCCCGGGGGCGACATCAGCCCGCTGCGGTAGGAGATGGCGACCGCCTGGGCGCGGTCGCGGGCGTCGATCTTCAGCAGGATCCGTTTCATATGGGTCTTGACGGTCGATTCGGCCAGGACGAGGAGATCGGCGATCTCGGCGTTCGAGTGCCCCTCCGCGGCCAGCCGGAGGACCTGGCGTTCACGGGCGGTGAGCCGGGCGAGCCTGAGATCGTCCGGCGTGGGCCGCAGGGGGTCCGTGGTCCGGCCGACGACCTGGGCGACCAGGTCGCGGGTGACCGCCGGGTCCAGCACGGACTCGCCGGCGGCGAGGGTGTGCACGGCGTCGATGAGGCGCTCCGGCGAGGCCCGCTTGAGCAGGAAGCCGCCGGCCCCGGCCCGCAGCGCACCCCACACGTAGTCGTCGTGGTGGAACGTCGTCAGCACCAGGACCCGGGTGGGCAGGCCGGCCGCGACCACCCGGCGGGTCGCCTCGACGCCGTCGATGCCGGGCATCCGGACGTCCATCAGGACGACGTCCGGCCGCAGTGAGCGGCACAGCTCGACCGCCCGCAGCCCGTCCGCCGCCTCGCCGACCACCTCGATGCCGTCGCCGGTCTCCAGTACGAGGGCCACCCCGGCGCGCAGCAGGGCATCGTCGTCGGCCACCACCACCCGGACCGTCATGGGATCGGGAGGACGGCGTGGAGCCGGAACCCGCCCCGTTCACCCCTCTCGTGCTCCACGCTGCCGCCGAGCACCGAGACCCGTTCCGCGATGCCGAGCAGCCCCCGGCCGGGCGCGTACCCCGGGGCGGCGCCGCGGCCGTCGTCGCACACCTCGATGTCGAGCGCGCCCCCGGCGCACTGGACGGTGACATCGGCGGATCCGGCCTGTGCGTGCTTCACGGTGTTGGTGAGCGCCTCCTGGACGATGCGGTACGCCGAGACGTCGATGCTGCGCGGCACCTGCCGGGCGGCCGGGTCGACCCGTACGGTGACCCGGATCCCGGCCTGCCCGATCCGGCCGGTGAGCCGGCCCAGGTCGGCCAGGCCGGGCTGCAGGAGCGGCTCGTCGTGGGCGGGGCCGGTACGGCCGCCGGGGCCGCCCCGCTCCGGCGCCCCGGCGCTCCGCCGGAGCAGGCCGAGCACCCGGTCCAGGTCGTCCAGGGCCTCCCGGCCGGTGTGCTCCAGCCCGGACAGCAGCTCGCGGGTGCGGTCCGGTTCGCGGTCGAGCAGCCGGCGGGCCGCGCCGGCCTGGATGAGCATCACGTTCACCGTGTGGCCGACCAGGTCGTGGAGTTCGCGGGCCAGCCGGGCCCGTTCCTCGGCGACGACCCGCTGGCGCAGCAGCGACCGGGCCGCGTCCCGCTCCTCGGCGCGCCGGGCCGCCCCGTACCCGAAAGCCCAGCCGAGCAGCCAGAAGAAGAGGACGCCGGCCGGGATCACCGGGTAGGCGTGCCCGAAGTCCGCGAAGTAGGCGGCCATCCCGAGGAGCGCGGCGAACGGGCCCAGCCAGGCCCGGCGGCGCGTGGCGTACAGGCCGAGCGAGTACAGGCCGATCAGGTTCGCGTACGGCGTCAGCGGGCTGGGCAGGACGAACAGCGCCTCCGCCGACAGCGCGGCGGAACCGATCAGATACCCGGCCAGCGGCAGGGTGCGCCGGACGGCGAGCGGGCCGGCGACGGCGGCGCTCAGCGCCAGGGCGAGCGGTATCCCGGTGCGGAGCCCCGCGGCCGCGCCGAGCCGCTCGACCACCATGGCGCCGAGGAACGCGCAGGCCAGGGCGGTGTCCAGGGGACTGGTCCGGATCGGGACGGGCGGGCTCATCGCGGCTCCGGGGCTGGGGCGGTGATCGCTGCTGCGCGGTGGTGCGGGCGCACGGTCCGTACCGTACCGAGGCCGGTCCGGCCCGCGCATCGCCGCAGGGGGGTATCCCGGGTGTACCCCTCCGGGGGTACCCGGGCGACCGGAGCCGCCTCCCCGGGTTCTCCCGCCACCCCGAGCGGCCCACCTCCGTACGCCCCCCGGGGCACGTCCGCCGGACCCCGGCGGGGGAGGCGCCGAGCGGGCCCGGTCCGTAGCTTTCGGGGCATGAACTCCCTTGAGTCCCAGGGGCCGACGGGCCCCGCCGCCGCCCGAGGAGAACGGCGGCGGCGGGCCCCGGCCGCCGCCCTGCGCCGTACCGGCTGGATCGCGATGATCGTCCTCGCCGCCGCCACCGCCCTGATCACCAGCCGCTACCTCACCCTCGACCCGGACACCTTCCTCACCGAGCAGCGGGCCGTCTACCTCGCCCATCTGCTCCCCCTCACACTGCACGTCGGAGGCGGCGTGCTGGCGATCCTGCTCGGCCCCTGGCAGTTCCTGCCCCGGCTTCGCGCGCGCCGCCCGGTGGTGCACCGCGTGGCCGGCCGGGGCTATCTGGTGGCCGCGCTGGTCACCGGTGCCGCCGGTCTCTTCCTGGTACCGGACTCGATGGTCGGCCCGATCGCGCCGATCGGCTTCGCCGTCCTCGACATCCTCCTGCTGGCCACCTCCGCCGCCGGGTTCGCCGCCGCCCGCCGGGGTGCGATCGCCCGCCACCGTGCCTGGATGACCCGGTCGTACGGACTGATCTTCGCCGCGGCGACGCTCCGGGTCTGGCTCACCGTGATGCCGGCCGTCGGCGTCCCCTTCGAGCAGGCGTACGCGACCGCGGCCTGGACGTCCTGGCTGATCAACCTGCTGGTGGCCGAGCACGTGATCGCCCGGGGTCCCGGTCCCCGGCCGGGGCGTGACCGGTCCGGGACGGGGGCGTGACCGGTCCGGGGCGGTCGGCCGCGCTGCGTCCTGGCGCGGCCCGAGGGTGCGCCCCCGGGTGTCCGATGCCGCCGGACCGAATATGACGTCCTATCATCCAGCCATGTCCTCAACTGAGTTGATTCGTATCGTCTCCCGATCCTCGCCCATGGCCCTCGCCCAGGTGGAACGGGTCCGGGCCGAACTCGCCGTCCTGCACCCGGGGGTGCGCACCGAGGTGGTCCCGGTGACCACCTCGGGGGACCGGTGGATGGGCGACCTGGCGCGGCTCGGCGGGAAGGGCGCGTTCACCAAGGAGGTGGACGCCGCGCTGCTGGCCGGGGAGGCGGACCTGGCGGTGCACTGCCTCAAGGACGTGCCCGCCGACCGGCCGCTGCCCGCCGGGACGGTGTTCGCCGCCTACCTCCGGCGCGACGACATCCGCGACGCGCTGGTCCACCCGGGTGGCCTGACCCTCGACGGGCTCCCGGCCGGGACGCGGATCGGCACCTCGTCCGTCCGGCGCCGGGCCCAGCTCGCCGCCTCCCACCCGCACCTGGCCTGCGTGCCGATCCGCGGCAACGCCAACAGCCGGCTGGCCAAACTGGCGGCCGGCGAGGCGGACGCGCTGCTGCTCGCGGTGTCCGGACTGGAGCGGATCGGCGAGGAGGGGCGGATCAGCGAGATCCTGCCCCTGGAGTCGATGTGTCCGCCGATCGGCGCCGGCATCCTCGCCCTCCAGTGCCGCGAGGAGGACACCGCCACCATCGAGGCGGTGAGCGGGCTGGGCCACCGTCCGACCTGGCGGGAGGCGAACGCCGAGCGGATGTTCCTGCACGTCCTCCAGGGCCACTGCAACTCGCCCATCGCCGGCTACGCCAAGGCCGAGCCGGACGGGCGCCTCTCGCTGCGCGGGCGGGTCTTCTCCCCGGACGGCAAGCAGGTCCTGGACGCCCACGAGTGGGCCGGCTCACTCACCCCGGAGGACCTCGGCACCGCGACCGCCCTGGCACTGAAGCGGCAGGGGGCGGCCGAACTGATCGCCGCGATCCCGCACTGAGCCGCCGCCGGCGGGAACGCCGAGAGGCCCCCTGCTTTCGCAAGGGGCCTCTCGGCTGTCTGTGCGCCGCCAGGGACTCGAACCCCGGACCCGCTGATTAAGAGTCAGCTGCTCTAACCAACTGAGCTAGCGGCGCCTGCTGACGTGGAAAACATTACCTGGTCAGCGGCCGAAACTCACAATCGGGCCCGGCGCCCGCCCCGGGCCCCGCCGCTCACGGGGCGAGGACGACCTTCCCCCGGACGTGCCCGTCGCCGACCAGCCGGTGGGCGTCGGCGGCGCGCTCCAGCGGGAAGGTGTCGGCGATCTCCAGCCGCAGGCCCCCGTCCTCCCAGAGGGCGACCAGCTCGCCCAGCCGGGCCGCCGTCCGCTCGGCGCGCAGCCCGCGCACGCCGAGCCGTTCGGCGGCCGGGTAGTCCACGATGGTGCCGATCCGGTCCCGGTCGGCCACCAGTTCGACGGAGGCCTCCAGCGCGCCGCGCCCGGCGGCGTCGAAGGCCGCGTCCACGCCCTGCGGCGCCACCGCGCGGACCCGCTCGACCAGCCCCTCGCCGTAGGGGGCCGGGACCGCGCCCAGCTCGCGCAGGTAGGCGTGGTTGCGCTCGCTCGCCGCCCCGATCACGGTGGCGCCCCAGGCCCGGGCGAGCTGGACGGCGACGGTGCCGACCCCGCCGGAGGCGCCGTGGACCAGCACGGTGTCGCCGGGGCCGACCTTCAGCGCGGTGAGCCCGATGTGCGCGGTCTGGCCGGACGCGGAGAGCGAGCCGGCCTGCTCCCAGGGCATGCCGGCCGGCTTGGCGACCAGCTGGGCGGCGTCCACGGTGACGTACTCGGCGTGCGCCCGGAGCAGCCGGAAGCCCAGCACCTCGTCGCCGACCGCCCAGCCCCGGCTGCCCGGGCCGAGCTGGTCCACCACCCCGGCGAACTCGTTGCCCGGGATCACCGGTGGTTCGACCCGGACGCCCGGCGGGCTCCAGCCGCCCCGGACGGCGAGGTCGACGGGCTGTACTCCGGCCGCGTAGACCCGGACCCGCACCTCGCCCGGTCCGGCGGTGGGCGTGGGCACCTCGGTGGTCCGCAGGACCTCGGGCCCGCCGAACGCGGGGACGGTGACTGCCTTCATGAGGGGCTGCTCCTGCCTGTCGGTCGACCCTTTCCTCAGATGATCAGACCTGAAGTGCGCTTGAGGTCAAGCACTGCCCGGCGTGTTGTCACGGTTGGGCGCATTGTCAGATTTATCCTTGACGGCGGCCCGGATCATGCTCCGGGCCGCCGCCCGACCCGTCGACCACCGGTCGCCGACTCACCACCGAGAGGACCTTCCCGTGGGCCAGCTGCCCCTGCTCTTCCTGGTGCTGCTGGCCTCAGTGGTGACCATGCCGCTCGCCCGGAAGACCGGCGTGCCACAACCCGTGCTGATGACCCTGCTCGGCATCGTCATGGCACTGATGCCGCAGATCCCGAACATCGCCATCGACCCCGAGCTGATCCTGCCGCTGGTCCTGCCACCGCTGATCTTCGCCGTCGCCCGGCGCTCGTCCGTCCGCTACTTCCGGGCCAACATCCGCTCGATCCTGCTGCTCGCCGTCGCCCTGGTGGTGGTCACCACGGTCGCGGTGGCCGGCGCCGTGCACTGGCTGCTGCCCACGCTGCCGCTCGCGGCCGCCATCGCGGTCGGCGCGCTGGTCTCGCCGCCGGACCCGGTCGCCGCCGTCGCGGTGGCCGGCAGCGTCGGCCTGCCGCGCCGCCTGGTGGCGATCCTGGAGAGCGAGGGCCTCTTCAACGACGTCACCGCGATCGTGATCTACTCGCTGGCCATCGACGCCGTGGTCAGCGGCGACTTCTCGGCCGGCCACGCGGTGCTGCGCTTCGTGCTCTCGGCGGTACTCGCCGTCGTCGTCGGCATCGCCCTCGGCTGGCTCAACACCAAGCTCGCCGCCCTCCTGGAGGACCCCACCCAGCAGGTCGCGCTCAACCTGCTGGTGCCGTTCGCCGCCTACGCCCTCGCCGAGGAGATCCACGGCTCCGGCGTGCTCGCCGTGGTGGTCTGCGCGCTCTACCTCGCCGAGCGGGCCGCCGACGCCGACGACGTCTCCTACCGGCTGGTCGGCAACGCCTTCTGGGAGATCGTCGAGATCCTGATCACCGGCGTCGCCTTCGGCCTGATCGGCCTGGAGCTGGCCACCGTCCTCAAGGAGGCGGGCACCGGCTGGACGAGCATGCTCGGCGACGCCGCCGTCGTCATCGCGGTCGTGGTCCTGGTCCGGCTGCTCTGGCTGCTGCCGGCCGGCTGGCTCTCCAGGAGGCTGCGCTCCGGGGCCGAGGAGGACACCCCGATCAGCTGGCAGGAGAGCGTGGTGCTCTGGTGGTCCGGGATGCGCGGGGTGGCCACCGTCGCCCTGTCCCTGGCCATCCCGCTCACCGTGCACTCCGGCGAAGGCTTCCCCGAACGCGGCCGGCTGGTCTTCATCGCCTTCAGCGTGGTGCTCTTCACCCTGCTGGTCCAGGGCCTCACCCTGCCCTGGCTGGCCAAGCGGCTGCGCCTGGACATCGACCAGGACAAGCACGAGCAGGCGGTCCGCCGGCTCTGGTGGCGGGCCGCCAAGGCCGGGCTGACGCGGCTCGGCGAACTGGAGAAGCAGGACAAGCTGCCCGCCGAGGTCGCCGACCGGCTGCGGGACCGTCAGCACGACCGGCTGGCCCGGCTCTGCCCGGAGAACTACGCCGAGGAGGAGGCCGTCGAGGCGAAGCAGCGGCTCACCCAGTGGCGGGCCGCGCACGCCGTCGAGCAGGAGATGATCGCCGCCTCCCGCCGCGAGATGGTGGTCGCCCGCAGCGAACCCGGCGCCGACCCGGAGCTCGTCGACCAGGTGCTGCGCGGGCTCGACCTGCGCTCCGAACGGAAGTGACGGACGGTCGGCGAGCCGGGGCCGGACGTGACCGAACGGAATGCGCACGGCCGGTCCCGACGTTGCATAGGCTGACCCCGGGCAGGCCGTCAACGGAGTCGGCGCACTAACCAGTACCCGCACGACCTCGCGAAAACCCTCCCGCCTGGCCCTGCCGGTATCTGCACCCAGATGAATCGAGGAGCCACCGATGTCGGAGACCCGCGCCGACGCCCGTACCCCGCTCGACCGCACCCCGCAGTGGGCCGCCCTCGGCAAGCACCGGGCGGAGCTGGGCGACACGCACCTGCGTGAGCTGTTCGCCGCCGACCCGGAGCGCGGCCGCCGCTACACCCTGCGCGTCGGCGACCTGCACGTGGACTACGCCAAGCAGCTGGTGACGGACGAGACGCTGGCCCTGCTGCGCGAGCTCGCCGAAGCCACCGGCGTCGCCGGACTGCGGGACGCCATGTTCCGCGGCGAGAAGATCAACAACACCGAGCACCGCGCCGTCCTGCACACCGCGCTGCGCGCCCCGCGCGGCGCCGTCGTCGAGGTCGACGGCGAGAACGTGGTACCCGCCGTGCACGCCGTGCTCGACCAGATGGCCGCCTTCGCCGACAAGGTCCGCAGTGGTGAGTGGCGCGGCCACACCGGCAAGCGGATCCGGACGGTCGTCAACATCGGCATCGGCGGCTCCGACCTCGGCCCCGCCATGGCCTACGAGGTGCTGCGCTCCTACGCCGCCCGCGACCTCGACGTGCGCTTCGTCTCCAACGTGGACGGCGCGGACCTGCACGAGGCCGTCCGCGACCTGGACGCCGCCGAGACGCTCTTCATCGTCGCGTCCAAGACCTTCACCACCATCGAGACCATCACCAACGCCGTCTCGGCCCGCAACTGGCTGCTCACCGAGCTGAGGGCCGACACCGACGCGGTGGCCAGGCACTTCGTCGCGCTCTCCACCAACGCCGAGGGCGTCGCCGACTTCGGCATCGACACCGCCAACATGTTCGAGTTCTGGGACTGGGTCGGCGGCCGCTACTCCTACGACTCGGCGATCGGCCTCTCGCTGATGATCGCCATCGGCCCGGACGCCTTCCGCGAGATGCTCGACGGCTTCCACCTGGTCGACGAGCACTTCCGCACCGCGCCGCCGGAGCAGAACGTGCCGCTGCTGCTCGGCCTGCTCGGCGTCTGGTACGGCGCCTTCTTCGACGCCCAGGCGCACGCCGTGCTGCCCTACTCGCACTATCTGTCGAAGTTCACCGCCTACCTCCAGCAGCTGGACATGGAGTCCAACGGCAAGTCGGTGGACCGCGACGGCAACCCGGTGAACTGGCAGACCGGCCCGGTGGTCTGGGGAACCCCCGGCACCAACGGCCAGCACGCCTACTACCAGCTGCTGCACCAGGGCACCAAGCTGATCCCGGCCGACTTCATCGGCTTCGCCAGGCCGGTCGCCGACCTGCCCCCCGGCCTGGTCGCCCAGCACGACCTGCTGCTCGCCAACTTCTTCGCCCAGACCCAGGCGCTGGCCTTCGGCAAGACCCCGGAGGAGGTCGCCGCCGAGGGCGTGCCGGCCGAGCTGGTCCCGCACAAGACCTTCAAGGGCAACCACCCGACCACCACCGTGCTGGCCGCCGAGCTCACCCCGTCGGTGCTCGGCCAGCTGGTCGCCCTGTACGAGCACAAGGTGTTCGTCCAGGGCGCGATCTGGAACATCGACTCCTTCGACCAGTGGGGCGTCGAGCTGGGCAAGGTGCTCGCCAAGCGGATCGAGCCCGTGCTGCTCACCGGGGAGGGCGCCGACGCGCTGGACAGCTCCACCGCCGAGCTGGTCGCCCGCTACCGCTCGCTGCGCGGCCGCTGAGCCCGGGCGGGGCCGTCCGCTCCGGCGGGCGGCCCCGCCCTGCGGATGCTCCCTCGCACGGGAAACGCCGAGAGGCCCCTTGCTTTCGCAAGGGGCCTCTCGGCTGTCTGTGCGCCGCCAGGGACTCGAACCCCGGACCCGCTGATTAAGAGTCAGCTGCTCTAACCAACTGAGCTAGCGGCGCCTGCTGACAGGGAAGACTTTAGCAGCGGCGCGCCGTCGGGCCAAAATCGAATTCCGTCGCCCGCCGTTCATCCGGTGGTCAGGCCGACGGGCTCGGCCCGCCCCGCCGGAACGAGCTCGCGAGCGGCCCGGACGCAGGCCCAGAGCACCACCGAGGCGCCCGGCAGCCACGGCTCCCGGCTGTCCGGGGCGACGATCCACCGCCCGGCGCCCAGCCCGGGGGAGTCCGGGCTGTTCACCATCCGCTGCACCGGCGGAACGGTGACCGCGTCGCCGCCGCCGTGGCAGAGCAGCGGCGGCACGTTCCTGGCCCACTCCTCCCAGGCCAGCAGACGGCGCAGCCGGGCCGCCGCACCGGGCCGGACGAACAGCAGCGTGCGCCCCCGGTACGCGGCGACCGGTCCGCAGCCCGGACCGGAGGCCCAGAGTTCGTCCAGCACCCGGCGGCCGAACAGCGACGGCATGCTGATCACGTCGAAGGCGCGCCCGCAGGGCAGCACGGAGGGCGACCACGGGCGTGACTCCCAGAGGGCGCGCATGCTGCGCGGGTACTCGCTCGCGGAGGCGAGCCACGCTTCCCCGGCCACGGTGACGTACTCCACTGATTGGTGCGTCCAGATGTCCACACCCAGCAGGGTGAGGCGTCCGGGGGGTGGCCGGGAGGGAAAGCGTGGTTTGCCGGACAGGGCGCGGGGGAACGGCGTACCCTTCCCCGGCGCATATGCCAGAGGCGAGAGCCGACCGGTCGGCCGTCCGACGGCGCGGGGTGTCCGCCGCAGCCGCAGGGTGCCAGCTGCGGGGTGTCAGCCGTCGTGGCGACGGGGCTGGAGCAGGCCGCGCCCGTACTCGATCATCTTGGCGGCGTAGTCCGGGGTCCAGTCGGCCCGGTCCGCGATCTCGGCGTCCGAGAGCGCGTCGAACCGGCGGGTGTCCGCCAGCTGCGCAGCGGCGACCGCCTGGAAGTCGGTGGCCCGCTCGGCGGCCGCGCGGAAGGCCAGCGCCAGCTCGGTTGAACGGCGCAGCAGCTCGGCCGGGTCCTCGATCGACTCCAGGTCGAAGAAGCGTTCCGTCTCCGGCTCGGCGGCCTGCGGCTCGAACAGCAGCTGCGCCGGGCGCAGGCGCCGGACGGGCGCTTCACCGGCATCCCGGCCCAGGCCGCCCGGGGCGGTCGAACCGCTCGGGTCGGACGCCTTCGCGTGGGAGTCGGGCATGGACGGACACCTCCGGTGCTCGATGGGGGCGGGCGACGGCTGCTCGGGACCGCGCCGCCCGGTCGTGGCCGCCGTCCATTGTCGCGCGGCGGTGGCCGGTAACGGAACGGTGCGAGTTCGGGCGCTATTCCCGCCCGGAGCGCCGGGGGCGTGCACCCTTCGGCCGACGCGGCCGCCCGGCGGGGTACGGGCGGCCGCGTCGGCTTGCGGGGGAAGGCCTGCGGCCCTCCGGGCGGTGCGCGGGACGGCCGGGGAGCGGCCGGCCCCGGACGGTCAGCGGGAGAGCCGGACGCGGTGCCCGGCGAGGTGGTGCAGCACCTGGTGGTTGGCCTCCCAGCCGTCGGGGAACTTGACCGAGACGCCCAACTGCACCGGCTCGGTGGACGGATGCTCGTCCAGCAGCTCGGCGATACCCGCCCGGGCCACCACGATGCAGGCATGCCGGTGGCGGGAGACGAGGACACAGAGCCGGCCGGTCTCCAGGTGGAAGGCGGTGGCGTCCGGCCGCCCGGAGAGCGGGTGCAGGACGACGGTGACGTCGTACTCGCGCCCCTGCAGCCGGTTCGCGGTGTCGACGGTCACGGCCGGTCCGGCCGTCGGATCCACCGGGACACCGGCCTTGACCAGCGCCGCCCGGACGGCCGCCGCCTGGTCCCGATGGGCGGTGCCGACCGCGATCCGGCCGGGGGCGAGCGGGGTGGAGCCCTGCTCGGAGTGGGCCGTCAGCCCCCGCTCAAGCAGCCGGCGGACGGTGGCCGCGACGGCGGCCACGGCCTGCGGATCGGTCCGTACGGTGTGCCGGGCGGGCAGTTCCAGCAGCGCCCAGCCGTGCTCGGCCGCCCGGTCGATCGCCGCGTCCAGGGCGGAGCCGTCCGGGCGCACGGCGGCGGTGAGCCGGCGCTCGTCCGGGCCGGTACCGGAGCGGAACGGTGTGTACGGGTAGAACGCGTCCGAGATCAGCGGCGCCGCGCTGGCCGGCAGCCGCCAGGAGACCGGCAGCCGGTGCGGCTCGATCTGCGGGTTGTGCGCGAGCAGGGTGACCACGGCGCTGCTCGAAGGGTCGTACGACAGGCCCGCCCACTGCTCGGTGCCGACCACGGTGAACGGGTCCAGCTGGCCCGGGTCGCCGACGAACAGCGCCCGCTCGAACAGCCGCGCCACCGCGAGCAGCGCGTCCGAGCGCATCTGGTACGCCTCGTCGACGATCGCGTGCCGCCAGGGCGCCTCGGTCCGCACCCACTGCCACTTGGCGGAGGTCGAGATCACCACGTCGAGTTCGGCAAGGTCCGCCACCTTGGCGGAGGGCGTGACGTTGGCGTGCCGCAGCACCTCGGGGCCCGGGCGGGAGTCCGCCGCGTGCAGCCGGCCGATCGTCAACTCGGGCGCCTTCTCGGCCAGCCGGTCGACCAGGTCGTCCACCTGGCCGTTGGTCTGGGCGACGATCATCAGCCGCTCGCCGGACTCGACCAGCTCCCGGGCGGCCCGGACCACCAGGGTCGACTTGCCGGCGCCGGGCGGTGAGTCCACCACCACCCCGCGCGGGGCGCCGACGGCGGGGTGGACGGTGGCCGCCAGAATGCGGGCCACCGCGGCGTCGGCGGCCGCGCCGGGGGCCTGCTCGCTGCTCATCTGCCGGATCACTCCCACTCCTCGGAGGCTGCGGACGGTACGGACGCCGCGCCGGACGCCGTACCGGGCGGGCCGCCGTGCGTCCACGGTGTGTCGTCCGGCTCGGGCAGCGGCGCGGACTGGCGGACCGTCAACTCGAACAGCGTGAAGGTGATCCGCTCGCCCGGCTCGGGCAGGCTCCCCGGCTCGGGCTCCTTCTTCCGGCCCATGCCGGACAGCACCCGCAGGGTGATCGTGCCCTCCGCCGGATCGACCGCCACGATCTCGGCCTTCTGCGGCGTCGGGCCGTGCGCCCGGTGCGCCTCCCGGCCGAGGTCGGCGTGCGGGCGGTCGGCGGTGCGGACCGTCACCAGCGGGCGCGGCTTGGGGGACCGGCCGGTGGTGTCGTAGTCCGGCACCACCTCGGTCACCTCGCCGGAGAACGCCTCGCCGGCCAGCCGGTGCTCGGCCATCGCCAGCGGGTCGTCCAGCGCCTCCTGGACGTCCAGCCGGGCCTGCTCGCGCTCGCGCTGCGCCAGCTTCCGGGCGGCCGTGACGGCGTCGTCCTGCCGGGGCTGCGGAGGTTCGCCGGCCGCCAGACGGTCCCGGTGGCCGGTGTAGGACCAGCGGTCGCCCGTCCAGCGCTCCGCCAGGTGCCCGCCGGGCGGCAGGGAGCGCAGGAGGTCCAGGCCGTGCCAGACGTCGTGCCAGGTGGGCAGCAGCACCCGCTCCAGCGCCGCGCGCAGCTGTGCCACGGCGGCCCTGAGGGCGGCCCGCGCCCGGTCGGCCCCCGCGTCGTCGCTGCCGCCGTCGTGGGCGTGATCGTGGGGTGCGTGCTCCGCGCCCGGGCCGGCCGAGGCCCGGTGCAGCAGGGCGGACGCCGCGGCGTCGTAGCGGGCGATCGCCGGGCCGAGCACCAGCTCGTCGAAGCGCGGGTCGGTGGCCGGGCCGGCCGGCGGGTGCAGCAGCTGCCCGTGCGCGTCGCGGGCGGACTCGGCCAGCTCGGCGGCCTCGGCGCCGGTCAGCCCGGCCGGCGGTGCGTGCCAGGCGAGCCGGGCGGCCAGATGCTGGTCCTCCAGGTGGCTCTGGCCGGTCGCCCAGTGCCGGGCGAGCAGGCCGGTCATCGGCAGCAGCAGGCTGGATCCGGGCACCTGGGCCCGGTCGGTGAGGTGGGTCAGCCAGCGGCCGAGCAGCGGCACCCGGACCGGCGCCGGGTACGGGCCCGGCTCGTCGTCCTCGATGGTGCGGCGGAAACGGGTGGAGCGCCCGAGCAGGGCGAGATGGTGCACCCCCGCGCTGTTCGGCACGATCAGCTGCGGCGCGTCGGCGCACAGCTCGCGGAAGACCTGCGTCTTCTCGCCCGTCTCCACGTCCTTCTCGGAGCCCTCGATCTGCTCCACCTCGGTGCCGAAGGACTCCAGGTAGGGCAGCAGATCGGCGGCCAGCTCGGCCAGGAAGTCGAAGCGCAGCGTGCGGTTGAGCGGCTGCGGCACCAGGTGCAGCCGCGGTGCGGACCGCTCGGTGCCGAGCATCACGGCCAGCGGTGCGCCCGCCTCACCGGCAGCCGTCAGCGGCACGACCACCATCGGGCGGTCGGAGAGGTGCCGGTGCCGGACGGTGGCCAGCGGTTCGGCCCGGCCGCCGCGGACGGCCTCCAGCCGGGCGAGGGTGCCGAGCAGGCTCATCGGGGGCCTCCGGCACAGGCCGGGGCGGGGGCCGAGGTGACGGCCGGGGTGGCGGCGTTCGGGGGGACGGCCGCAGGGGGCGCCGCCCCCAGTGCCTCGGCCCGCAGCGCGGCCGCGTACGCCAGCCGGGCGGCCGCCTCGTCGGCGCTGCCGCCGGTGGTGGCGGCCAGCGCCTCGCTCACCGTACGGATGCTGCCCAGCTCGCCGCGGACGCCTCGGCCCAGTTGTTCGACCCGGTCGTCGCAGCGGGCCAGGGCGCGGCAGTGGAAGCCCAGCTCGCAGGTGGAGAGGCAGTCCGGGCTGTACGCGGCGGGCACCGCCTCGACCGACCCGGCCAGCTCCTCGGCGGAGCGGACGGGGACGCCGTCCCGGTCGGGCGCGAGGTCGAAGTCGACGCCCGGCGGCAGCGCCTCCAGCAGCCCGCCGATACCGGTCATCCGGCTCAGCTGGCGGCGGGTGGTGGCCAGCTCGCGGCGGACGTCCACGGCGACCGCGGTGGGCCGGTTGCCGAAGTCCTTCGGGCAGACCAGCAGCACGCTCAGCCGGGGGCTGCCGGGCAGGCGCTGCTCCACGTACGGGCCCTGGTCCGCCTCCCGGCCCGCCAGCGCGGCGGCCGTCTCCTGGAGCGCCAGCACGTACACGGCGGCCTGGCGGGCGGCGGCGCCGACCTTGGCCGGGTCGGCGCTGCCGTCCAGCACCGGAAAGGACTTGATCTCGACCACGGTGCACCGCCCGCCGTGCACCACGACGGCGTCCGGCTCCAGATAGGCGGTGCTGCCGGCCACCGTGAGCCGCAGCAGCGGGTGGTCGAGCAGCGTCCAGGCGTCCGGCTCGGCGGCGGCCTCGGCCAGGGCGGCCGCCGTGCGCTCGGCCCGGACCGCCGGGCCCGAGCGGCGCAGCAGATCGGGCACGGTGAGCGGGGCGCCGCCGTCCGTCGGCAGGCCGAGATGGCGGCGGAGCGGCTCCAGCAGCGCCGCGTAGCCGTCGGCCTTCAGCCGGGACTCGAAGATCACACCGCGCGCGATGGCGAACGGCGACTGCCCGAACGGAGCGGGGCGGCCGAGCCGGGCGGCCAGCGCCGACTTGTCGACCCCGGCGGCATCGAGTACGGCGCGGCGGTGACAGCCCGGATTGGCGGCGAGCGCGGCGAGGGCACGGGCGTTCAGGCTGCGCTGCGGCGCCGGACCGCGCAGCTCGGCGAGCCGCTGGGAGAGCGGCTCAAGGTGCCCGCTGGACGGGACGTTCGTCGAGACGTTCATGGTGCGGCCCAGTCTCGCATCCGGGTCCGACAATCCGGTCCGGCCCGGCGGTTCGGGCCTCACACGGGCATGCCGGGAGGTATCGGGCCATCCCCGGCGGCGGCCGTGCGGTGCCGTCCGGCCAGGTCCGCGATCGTGGGTGGCTCCGAGGTGAGGGATCATGGAGCCCCGGTGCTCAAGGGTGAGACCGACCGTTGCCACCGCCCCGCTGCGAGGAGCCTTTCCATGCCCGCCCGAATCGTGCTGGTCCGCCACGGCGAGACCGAATGGTCGAAGACCGGACGCCACACCGGACGCACCGACATCCCGCTGACCGAGGAGGGGCGCGCGATGGCCCGGGCGCTCGGCGCCCGCCTCGCCAAGGCCCCCTGGAACGGACTGCCGGACGCGCTCGTCTACACCAGCCCGCTCGACCGGGCCAAGGAGACCTGCGCGCTGGCCGGCTTCGGCGACCGCGCGGTGGAGCGCCCCGAGCTGCTGGAGTGGGACTACGGCCAGTACGAGGGCCGGACCGGGCCCGACATCCGGGCGACCGACCAGCCCGGCTGGCTGATCTGGCGCGACGGCGTGCCCGGCGGTGAGAAGCTCAGCGATGTGGCCGCCCGGGTGGACGCCTTCCTCGCCGACCTCAACGACGAGCACGGCGTGCCCGATCCGGACACCACCGTCATGCACTGCGCCGACCGCGATGTGGTGCTCTTCGCCCACGGTCACCTGCTGCGCATCCTCACCGCCCGCTGGCTGGGGCTGCCGCCCGAGTACGCCCAGCGGTTCAAGCTCGGCACGGCCGCGCTCTGCGTCCTCTCCTGGGAGTACGGCGCCCCGGCGGTCGAGGTCTGGAACGACCTCGCCCACCTGGAGGGCCTGAAGCACTGACCGGTGGGCCGTACGGGCCCTGGGCCGGGGCGGGGTCCCTGGCCCCGGTCCCGGTTCTGGCCGCAGTCCCGGCCGACCGGTCAGGCGGCCGCGGCCACGTCGTACTCCGCCAGGAAGCGGCCGACCTCCGGCACGCCCCGGTGCGCGCGCAGCCGTTCGGCGGTGTCCGCCAGCATGCTGCGGATCCGGGCCGAGCGGACCTCGCCGAACAGTGCGACGGCGGCCGTGCCGTGGTTCGCCGCGCCGGCCAAGTCCCCCCGGCCGAGCCGGTCGTGGGCCAGCTCGGCGGTGTACAGCACCCGGTTGCGGACGAAGCGCGGCTTCTGCAGCTCTATCGCCCGCCCGGCCTGCTCGCTGGCCCGGTCCCAGTCCCCGAGGGCGGACCAGCACTGCGACTCCAGCCCGGCGATCTCCGCCTCGCCGAAGAAGGACATCCATTCGGGATCGGCCTCGGAGGGGCCGCGGTCGAAGAGCGTGTACGCCCGGGAGAGCGCCCGTTCGCAGGCGGCGCGGTCGTGCAGCAGTGCCCAGCCGCCGGCCTCGCGCATGGCGAGCAGCGCGAGCAGCCGGTCGGAGTCCAGGTAACGGGCGGCGGCCTGGCCGGCCTGGGCGGCGCGCAGCGCCTCACGGGGGCGGCCGGCGTCCCTGGCGAGGAAGGCGCTGTTGCAGAAGACATGCGCCTCCAGCGCGGAGTCGCCCGCCATCCGGGCGGTGGCGAGCGCCTCGGCGTAGAGCGACCGGGCGTCCGCCAGCCGGTTCGAATCGTGCGCCAACCAGCCGACCGAGATGGCCAGTTCGCCTGCGCCGGCCTGGAGTCTGCGTTCGGTCTCGGCGCTGTACTCGCCCTCGTTGAGCAGCAGGTACGCGGTGCGCAGCGACTGCCCGGCCAGCTCGAACAGGGCGTCGGCCCCGTAGACGTCGTCGGCCAGCCGGATGTCCCGTACGGCCTGTTCGACGCCGAGCACCTCGGCGGCGCCGACCTTGCGGGGCGGTGGCACCGGCCCGGGCCGGCCGGGTACGAAGGCGGAGCCGGGGTCGGAGGCGGATCCGGGATCGAACAGGCCGGGGGCGGCGTCGAACCTGCTTGTGCCGGGCCCCGGCTGGGGTGGGACGAGCCCGCAGGGGGTGGCCGCTCCGGTGCCGGGGCCGCCCGCGGCGGTGCGGGGGCCGGCCCCGGCCGGCCGGTCGATGCCGATCACGGTGGCCAGTGCGGCGGATCCGCCGGCCAGGAACGTACGGCGACGCACGTCGTCGTTCTCCTCGTCGAAATGGTGCGATCCGTCGGGCCCCCGGGGCACCGCCACGGGCCTCGGCGGCATGGGCCCGTCCAGTGGGGGCGGTTCCGCGTACGGCGAGGCAGCGTACGGGAGTTGTGTGGAGAGTGGTGGGCGTGGGGTGGGCGGGAACGGGAACTGCGGGTGGAGCGGGGATGGCCCGGCGCCCCTGCGGCCGTCCGCCCGGCGGCGGCGGACGGCGGTACGGGGGGAGAAGCCGAGATCGGTCAGCGAGCGGCCCGGCCACATGTGCCGGAAGACCCGCTCGTAGGCGTAGTTGGGGCAGCGGATCTCGCCGGCCTCGACCCGCCCGACGTAGCGCGCGTCGCAGGACACGTGCTCGCCGATCTCCCGGGCGGCCCGGCGTACGGCCATGGCGAACTCGCCCGGTGACCGGTCGCCGCGCAGGGCGCGCATCACGGTATTGGGGGACGGGCGGTTCGGCTCGGCCGGTGGGGTGGCTGCCATGGTGCGCTCCGTGGTCGTGCGGGGTGGTGGTGCGAGGCGGGGCGGTTCCGTGGGGTGAGGTCCGGTGTGCGACGGACCGGGCTGGGCTCTCGTGGTTGCCGGGACTGCGGGGACTGAGGGGACTGCGGTGGCCGTGGTGCCGGGGTGCTGCTCCCGGCTGCCGGTGGGCCCGGTGCGGCCGGATGGGCCGCCTGGCTCGCAACCGACAGTACCCGGAGTCACCAGGCGGCCACAGCGAGTTTGCGGATGATAGGTGGTCAATCCTGGTCAAACCGGACCCTGTTGCCGGGATCTGCCATGAAATGCCATGCCTTGCTGTAAGGCGCCCCGTGGCCTGGGAAGCGTCCTTCGCGTTGTCCTGATACGCGGAAGCCTCCGGCCGCCGTCCCGGGCCCGCCGCCCGCCGCGGCGGCCGCCACCGCCCGGGCGGCGCGGCTTCCGAAACCGCCGAGGTGACAGGAGAGCCCGTGATGGCCACCGGAGTACCGCAGTACCACCGCCTGGCCGCCAGAGGAGTGCTCGCCGCCGCCGTCCCCGCCCTGTTGCCCGAGCCCGCCGACGACCGCGGCCCCGGGCGGGGGCCCGCCGAGGGCGGCCACGCCCCGTGCGGCGGCGGCAACGGACGGGCCCGTCGCCTCGGCGAGACCGGGCGCCCCCCGGCGGCCGGCGACGACGGCGTGGTCGTCGCCGGCTACGACATGGTCACGGTCGCGCTGCGGCACGGACTGGAGGCGGTCGACATCCTGCGGCTGCGCCGGGCCTGCGGGGTCGTGCTGCAGAGCCGCAACGGCAGCACCGTCTCCTTCTTCGTCCCGGCCGGCACCTCGGAGACGTGGCACCTCCCAGGAAGCTCCTGTACCGCGGGCGGCCTGCTTCTGCCCGCCACCGACCCGCGGTGGGTGATGCCCCCGACCGGTGCCGGGTGCGCGGCCCGCCCCACCGACGCCTGGGTGCTGCGTTCGGCCCTCTGCGAGGCGGCCTGCACCCTGACGGCCGGCGGCCTCGGCCCGTTCTGACCGTCGCCCGTCCGCCCGGCACCCCCGCTGGGCCGCGGAGGCCTCCGGCCCGGCGGCGATAATGGCCGGTATGGGACGAAGCAGCAGAGCCGGCCGCAGCGCGGACAAGGGGCGTACGACGGCGGAGCCGCAGCCGGCGACCACCGGCCCCGGCGGCCGAACGCACACCCAGGGCCCGCTCACCCGTCCCGTCGATTCCGGGCTGGCGGAGCTCCGCCCCGACCGCGACCGCCCCGGCGCCTGGTCGCTCCTCATCGACGGCGCCCCGCAGTCCATGGTCGACCTCGCCGACCCGACCCACCTGGGCTTCGAGTACCAGCGTCGCCTCGGCCACCTGATCGACCTGGTCGCCCCGCCCGGTCGGCCCCTGACCGTTCTGCATCTCGGCGGCGGTGCCCTCACCCTGGCCCGCTATGTCGCGGCCACCCGCCCCCGCTCCCGCCAGCAGGTCGCCGAGATCGACACCGCGCTCACCGACCTCGTCCGCGCCGAACTCCCGCTGGAACGGGGCTGGCAGATCAAGGTCCGCGGTTCGGACGCCCGCAGCGTGCTGGAGCGGACCCCGGAGGGCAGCGTCGACCTTGTCATCGCCGATGTCTTCTCCGGCGCCCGGGTGCCCGCCCACTGCACGACCGTCGAGTTCACCGTGCTCGCCGCCCGGGCGCTGGCCCCCGGCGGCTGGTACGCGGTGAACATCGCCGACGGTGCGGCGCTTCCGTTCGCCCGTTCGCAGATCGCCACGCTCGGCGCGGTCTTCCCCGAGCTGTGCCTGGTCGCGGACCCGGCCGTGCTGCGCGGAAAGCGCTTCGGCAACCTCGTCCTGGCCGCCGCCCACGCTCCGCTCCCGGTCGCCGAACTGGGCCGCAAGGTCGCCACCGACGCCGCCCTCGGCCGGGTCGAACACGGCCGCGCCCTGGCCGACTTCGCCGCCGGCGCGGCCCCGGCCACCGACGCGACCGCCGCTCCCTCCCCGGTCCCGCCGCCGGGGACGTTCCGTTAGCCACGTTGCCGTTGCCGTTGCCGCTGCCGTGTTGTTCGGTGGCGGGGAGCGGGGCGTGGCCCGAACTCCGGTAAACCGCTTGGCGGTCGTGCCGCCCGTTGCGGAGAATGGCCGCTGCTGTCCGGAATCCGGACGGCGCCGCCGAACAGGAGGGCACGCCATGCGGATCAGACCGGCTCGGCCGGAGGAGGCGGAGCTGCTCAGCGCCCTCGCCCTCCGCTCCAAGGCCCACTGGGGCTACGACGAGGCGTTCCTGGCTGCCTGCCGGGACGAACTGACCCTGGACGCCGACGGGATCGAGCGGCAGCGGACGATGGTGGCCGAGGAGCCGGTGGCCGCCGGTGACAGCCGGGTGCTGGGCTTCGCGACCCTCGTCGGGGCGCCGCCCCAGGGCGAGTTGGGCATGCTCTTCGTCGAGCCCGACACCATCGGCAGGGGCGTCGGAGGCCGGCTCTTCCAGCACCTTCGCGAGCAGGCCGTGGCGCTCGGCTTCCACCGGCTCACCATCGATGCCGACCCGAACGCGGAGCCGTTCTACCTGGCGATGGGTGCCACCCGGATCGGTGTCACCCCGTCCGGGTCGATTCCCGGGCGCGAACTCCCGCTGCTGGCGCTGGACCTCGGTCCGGCGGTCTGACGCCGGGCGGTCCGTCCCGTGGCGGTCCCGGCGTCGGGACCGGTGCCGGGCCCTCGCCGGTGTCCGTCTCAGTGCCCGCGCGGCAGGCCCCGGTGCTTCCACATCGCGGCGCCGGTGAGCAGCAGTCCGGCGGCGATGGGGGCGAGCACGGCGATCCCCGTGTCCGAGGGCCCGTGACCGGCCGCCATGGTGGCCGGGTCGGTCAGTGCCAGGTCCTCGTACGCCGCCGGACGGCCCTCCGGTGCGGGCCGGCGCGTGGTTCCGGCGCCGTCCGCGCCGTCCTCGGGCGGTTCGGAACCGGGGCTGGACCGAAGGTCGGCGGCCTCGCGAACCGGTGGCGGGGGATTCTGGCCGGGCCGGCCGTCGTCCGCCGGAGCGGGGCGTGGCGTACCGGCACCCGTCCGTCCGTCCGGCGACGAGGGCGTCTCGGGCTCACTGCTCCGTGAGGCGCGTGCCTCCGGGGTACGGGCCTCGGCGGGGGCCGGTTCCAGTAGCCCCGAGGCGATCGCGAACGCGTCCGGAACGGCGGCCCGCTGGCCCGGCAGCGGCAGGCCGCCCGCCCTGATCCGCTCCTGCAGCACACCTCCGACCAGCCCGGTCACGGTGTCCGTACCGGAGGAAGGTACGGACGCGGCCGTACCGGTGAGCTGTCCGACCAGCCCGGGGGACTCCACCGGACCGGGGAGCCCGGCGGGCGCGTCCTGCGGCGGTGTGCCACGGGCACCGGTGGCGCCGGAGGTCTTCCGCCCCGTCTCGGACGGGCGTTCGGCTGACGCTCCGTCGAAGGCCTGCCCGCCGTGCAGGGCCCGTCCGACCGTGCGGTTCACCGGTTCCGGCAGGGGTTCGGGCGCCGCCGCGTACGCGCCCGGTGCTCCGAGCCACCAGATCTGTGCGAGCAGCGCCCCGGCCACCGCGACCACGCGTGGACGGGGCAGCCACCGGCCGACCGTACGCCGCGTGCCGCCGAGGGCGCGTCGGGCTGGTTCCGGGGCCTTGACCGCGTGATTGGCTCGCACGTGAATTGAGAACGAGCGGACGGGGCGTGAGGTCACGGCCGTCGTCACGGACAGTTATCGCGATGAGACCCCGGAACCACCGGGCGCCGGTCGGTCAGGAGTTGGGGCGCAGGGTCCAGACGACGGTCATGACGCCGGTCACGGCCCCGTCGGCGCGGGTGATCTCGACGGTGACCGGGAACTCGGGGCGACCGCCCTCGTCCAGCTCGGCGACGATCCCGGCGGCCGGGCGGCCCAGGACGGCGGTGGCGGTGACCACACCCATGGCCAGCTTCTTGTAGGAGATCTCGGCACTCACCGCGAGCGGCACGGCACGCGAGAGCTGGTCGCCGAAGGCGCCCAGCACGATGCAGCCGCTCGCCGACTCGGCGAGCGTGAACATCGCGCCGGCGTGCGGCCCGCCGACGTGGTTGTGGTACTCGGGCTGGTCGGGCAGCCGGAGCACCGCGCGCTCCGGGGTGGTCTCCAGGTACTCGAGCTTGAGGGTGCGTGCCATCGGCACGGTCGATTCGAGCAGCCGGCCGATCGAAGGTGTGGTCATGGCGGCAATGTTACTAGTCGGTAGCATCTGGCGGCAGATCTGTCGGCGGGGAAACCGTGCCGTGGAGCTGTGCGGTCGGGCGGGAATCGCGGGGGTCGCCAGGGATGCGCGGTGCGTGGGGATGTGAGGGAACGCGAAAACGCCTGAGGGGCCGATCTCTTGAAGAGATCGGCCCCTCAGGCTCTGGGGTGAGTGACGGGACTCGAACCCGCGGCCACCTGGACCACAACCAGGTGCTCTACCAACTGAGCTACACCCACCATCTGTCCCGACCGTTTGCGCTCTTCGCGCCCCCGTTCCGACAGGAAGAACTCTACAGGATCCGAGAGGGTGCTCGCGCCAGGGTTTCGCCCGGACGAACGCGGGCACCCCCTCGGGCCCTTCCGGCCGACCCCCGCCCGGCGTCGACGTGGTTCGCAGCCGCCGTTCGTCGCCGCCGTTCGTCGTCGTTCGCCGGCCCGCCGGAGCCGGGCGGGAGAGGTCAGTCGGTCGGCGCCTGGTACTTCTCGGCGATCGCGCGCGCGGTGTCGGTGTCCGGGCCGGGCTGCGGGACGAACACCGCCTCGCGGTAGTACCGCAGTTCGTCGATGCTCTCGCGGATGTCGGCGAGCGCCCGGTGGCTACCGCCCTTCTGCGGGCTGTTGTAGTACGCCCGCGGATACCAGCGGCGGGCCAGCTCCTTGATCGAGGAGACGTCGACGATCCGGTAGTGCAGGTGGCCCTCCAGGGCCGGCATGTCCCGGGCGAGGAAGCCGCGGTCGGTCGCCACCGAGTTCCCGCACAGCGGCGTCCGGCCCGCCTCGGGCGCGTGCTCGCGGACGTACGCGAGCACGAGCGCCTCGGCCTCGGCGAGGGTGACGCCGTGCTCCAGTTCGTCGAGCAGACCGGAGGCGGTGTGCATGGTGCGCACCACCTCCGGCATGTTCGCCAGCGCCTCCGCGGGCGGGCGGATGATGACGTCGACGCCCTCGCCGAGGACGTTCAGCTCGGAGTCCGTCACCAGTGCCGCGACCTCGACCAGAGCGTCCCGGTCGAGGTCGAGGCCTGTCATTTCACAGTCGATCCATACCAAACGGTCATTCACGCCACTCACCCTACGGCGCGATCACGCGCCACGGGCACCGCCGGAGTCGAGCGGGGCGCCGGGGCACAGGCCTCGGCCGCGTGCCCGTCCTGGCCGTGACCGTCCGGCTCATGGCCCTCCCGGCCCTGGTGACCCTCCCGTGCGGAACGGGTGTCGCGTGGCTCACGTCCGGCGTCCGCGGCTCCGGTGCGGCCGCCCTGCTGGCGGATCTGCGGAGGTCGGACCTGGCGGGCCCGGGCCTCCGGAGTCACCGGCGAGGACGGTACCGGCACCCGGCCCGCGGCCGTGCCGTGCCCTCGCCCGCCGGTGCCCGAGCCGGTGGTACCGGTCTCGTCCGACGGCCGTTCGGACACGGCGCGATGCCCCTGGCCCTGGCCGCGCGCACCCGGCTGCGGGTGGCCGTCCTCCGCCGCCGCGTGCTCCGCGGTCCGCGGTGGCCGACCCGCTCCGGGGCCGGGCTGGGCCGGGACCAGCGGCGACCGGGCCGGACCGCGCCCCGAGCCGGGTTGCCCCGGGTGCGACTGAGGCGTCGCCTGCTGGTGCGGGTACGGCTGCCCGGCGCGCGCGTGGAACGCCTGCTGCCCGTGCTGCCCCGGGTGTGCGGGGTTGCCGGGCATGGACGGGAACGAGTGCGCGGACTGCTGTCCGTGCTGTCCCAGCAGCGCCCCGCCTGCCGCCGCGGCGGCGGCGGCCGCCACTGCCGCGGGCGAGCCGGCCGACTGCGGCAGGGCGCCGCCCGGCCGGAGGTCACCGGAGTGCGGCACCATCGGCGCCGGAGCCTGCGGTCCCGGCCGCCGGGAACGGTAGCTGGTCCGGTAGGCGGCCGGCGAGACCCCGAGCTGGCGGCGGAAATGGCCGCGCAGTGCCACCGGCGACCGGAAGCCGCACCGTCGGGCGACATCGTCCACCGACAGTTCCGACGTCTCCAGCAGCCGCTGCGCCTGGAGCACCCGCTGGGTGATCAGCCACTGCAGCGGGGCACTGCCGGTCAGCGTGCGGAACCGCCGGTCGAACGTGCGCCGGCTCATATAGGCACGCGCCGCCAGCACCTCGACGTCGAACTGCTGGTTGAGGTTCTCCAGCGCCCAGGTGACCACCTCGGCAAGCGGGTCGTTGCCGATCTCTTCTGGTAAAGACTGATCGATGTACTGGGCCTGTCCGCCCCCGCTGCGGCGGCTCGGCACCACCAGCCGGCGGGCCAGCGCGTTGGCCGCCTCGGCGCCGTGGTCGCTGCGCACCACGTGCAGGCAGAGATCGATACCGGCGGCGGTACCCGCCGAGGTCAGCACGTCGCCGTCGTCGACGAAGAGCTCGCGCGGGTCGACGTGCACCCGGGGGTAGCGCTTGGCCAGGGTCGGCGCGTACATCCAGTGCGTGGTGGCCGGGCGGCCGTCCAGCAGACCGGCGGCGGCGAGCACGAACGCGCCGGTGCAGAGCCCGATGATCCGGGCGCCCTCGTGGTGGGCCTTGCGCAGGGCGGTGATGGCCTCGACCGGCGGCGGCTGCGAGATCGAGCGCCAGGCCGGTACGACGATCGTGCCGGCCCGTGCCAGCGCCTCCAGTCCGTACGGCGCGGAGAGGGTGAGGCCGCCGGTGGTGGCGAGCGGCCCCTCCTCCCCGGCGCAGACCAGCAGGCGGTAGCGCGGCACACCGGCGTCCTGGCGGTCGACACCGAAGACGGAGAGGGGGATCGAGCTCTCGAAGATCGGGGCGCCGCCGAAGATCAGCACCGCGACGGTCTCGCGCCGGCGCCGGCCCGAGAGCTTCCGGGGGGCGGCGGCCATCACGGGGTTCGCGGAGCCGTTGGCCCCGGACAGGCCGACCGCGCCGCTCGGACCGTGGGCCGTCGGTCCGTGGCCGACCGTGCCGAGCGGACCGGCCGGGATTCCGGCGGTCGCCATCCCGGTGCCGGCGGCCGGGGCGGCGGCGCCCGAGACCGCCGAAGCGGTCGGGAAACCGCCACCGGTGAGGCCGCCAGGGAAACCAGGGAAGCCCCCGCCCTGCCCCGGCTGACCGACAGCGTGGCCAGCGCCCTGGCCACCAGGTTGGCCGGGAACCGACGCTCCCGCCTGGGCGCCCGCTCCGAAGTTCTGAGCTGACGTCGGGCTGACGGACGGTCGGTTGACGGGCCGTCCGGCATGCTCCGGGGCGGAGGGGGAGGAAGGTGCGCCAGAGGCCGCTGATACCGAGGATGCGCCTGAGGCGGCAGAGGCGTACGAGGAGTACGGGACGGCGCTGGAGGTGCCGGAGGTGCGGGGGGTGGCTGCGATGGCCGGGATACCGGTGCTTCTCGCGGAACGCCCCGCGATGCCGGCCACGGCCTGGCCGCTGTCAGGACCCGCGTCGCTCCTGCTCACCCTGCTCAAGGCGCTCAAGCCCCCTCGGTGGTGTGGTGTGGGTGGTGCGGCACTGCTCGCCAAGATCGAATCTATCGGGTGGACCGTTGCCGTTGTGACAAGTTCACCATCCGACGCTATGTCGACATGGCAATTTGGCGTGATGCATTCGATCACGAAGCGTGGCACCCGTCGACCCTTCTGGGAAGAGGGCCGGTGCAACGGTGGCTGGTTGTCGCGGGGCTGGTCCTGGGGCGCCCGGCTTCGGCGCACCCGGTCGGCGGGTCTGGGCTGCAGGTTTGCCCAAGGGCGAGGGAGCCGTGCGAGATTGACCGAAAATCGGCGGTGCACGAGAGGGCGCACGGAGCCAAAGCGTGCGCCTCTCTGGCTTCATCCGGCCAGTGCCGAGGCCGGGGGCCGGCCGTCCGGCGCCCGCGCTACCGTCCTGTCGTGAACATCCACAGCCGGCTCGAACAGGCCAACGACAATGCCGCCGCGTTCTGGCTCGCCCAAGCCCGTGCGTACGGTTGGCAGCAACTCGCCCACCCCGGATTCACCGCGGTCCGCTGCGCCCGCACGCCGGACGACGCCCATCGCATCGTGGTCACCCGCCCCTACGGTGAACCGGCTCCGCTGGAAGAGGAATTGGCGGCCCTGCTGCGGGAGTGGTCCACGACGCAGCTCACCCTGGAAGACCCCTACGGCCGCCTGGACATGGCCCGCTTCGGCTGCTCCCACGGCCCGGCGATGCCGGTCATGGCGCGTGAGCCCGGCCCGCTCGACGTGTCTCCCCGGGGTGGGCGGACGGCCACCGGGGGTGGCACGGACGAGTCCCTGACGGTCGATGAGGTCCAGGACGGCGACGGCTTCGCCGAGGTCGAACGCTCGGTGGTGGACGGCTTCCCGATACCCGCCCGGCAGCCCTGGACACGGGGTGGCATGCTTCCCGAGCGCCTGCTCGCCGAGCCGGGCTGCCGGGCCTGGCTCGGGCGCCGGGACGGCGTGACGGCCGGCGCCTGCCTGACCTACGACGACGGCCGGGCCACCGGGGTGTACTGGGTCGCGACCCTCCCCGACCACCGCTCCCGGGGTGTGGCCCGCGCCATCCTGGAGACCGCGCTGACCGCCGCGCACCCCGACCGCCCGGCGACCCTGGTCGCCACCCCACTCGGCGCACCGCTCTACCGCAAGCTCGGTTTCATCGAACAGAGCCGCACCCTCTGGTGGACCCGCAGCCCCTCGGCCGGCGGGCAAGGCCGCGGCGGCCAGGAGCGTTAGGAGGCCGGGGGAGCCGAGAAGGCCGGGCGGGCGGGAGCGCCGGGCGTCAGGGGCGGCCATCGCCTCCGGCGGCCGGCGCCGGGGACCGGCTGCCCGGCCACCTCACTGGGATGCCACGGCCGTCTCCACCGCCTGTGCCACGGTGACTGCGGTGACCGGGGTGACCGCAGTCACCGGGGCGGCCGGACGGGGACCGAACCGCGGTGGAGGCGCGGCGAACCGGGTCCGCGAGGGCGGCGCGGCGACCGGTGTGCCGGTGGCGGGCGCCCCGGTGGTGGTCCGACTCGCGTTCATGGGATGGCTGCCGCCGGATGAGGCAACTTCGCCGGACCGGTTTCGGACAGCCGGCCTCGTCCCCGAGCCGGGAGCGCTCCCTTCCGTGGCGTTCATGGGAACAGGCGCACGCATGCCGTCCGGGGCGGACAAGGAGAGCTGTGCGCTGGACCGCGCGCCGGTGAGCGCGGCCGCCGCCGCGAGATCCCGGGAGGAGGAACTGCCCGGGGCCGCGCCGGCCGTCCTTCGTCGGCCCGGCCCGCCCGTTCTGGTCCCCGCCCGGGCCGCCACCCGGGGGCCGGGCGCGTTCCGGGCGGACAGCACCTGTCCGACGGCCTCAGGCAGACCGGCCGCCTTCAGCGTCGGCCGGTAGCCGGGCTCGGCCCAGGGACGGCCATGGTGCAGCCAGACGCTGCGCAGACCGGCGAGCTCGGCCCCCGCGATGTCGGCCGGGGCGTAGTCGCCGATCATCCAGGTGTGCGAGGCCCAGTCTCCGGTGGGTGCGATACCGCACCGCTGGGCGGCGATCTCGAAGATCAACGGGTCCGGCTTGACGCACTCGGCCTCCTCGGAGATGACCCAGCCGTCGACCAGCGGGCCGAGCCCGGTCCGGCGGATCTTCTCCAGTTGGGGGCGGGTGCTGCCATTGCTCACGATGCCGAGCGTCCACCCGGCATCGCGCGCCGCCCGCAGCGCGTCGATGTGCCGGGACGGGCAGTGGATGTGCGAGTTGATGCCGTGTCGGTAGTGCGCCAGCAGGAGTTCGAGGGACTCGTCCAGCCCATAGCGGCGCTGGGCGGCGGACAGTACGGTGCTGCGCGGCACATAACCGCCGCCGTCGATGGTGGCGAGCCAGTCGAGGTCGCCGGGCGGCAGCCCTCGTTCGGCCAGAAAATCCTGAGCCCAGGCCCGGAAAGCGGCATCCCTGGGGAGCAGCGTGTTGTCGAGGTCGAGCAGGAGCAGGGACATGTCGAGCATGGTGTCAGCGGCAGTGCCTATGCATCTGGCAAATGCCAGACGGCGTCGTGAACCCGTGGGTGTTGGCCGAAAGGCCGCCAGACGGGAGGTACGCCGGAGCAGCGTGACGGCGGGTGGTGTCCGTGAGGTGCGGGGCGGCGTTCAGCGGGGCCGACCGTTCGGAACGCGCGCGCCGGTCGGTGACGGGTGGCAACGGATCGTCGCCGATCGATGACAGTCCGGTCACGGTGTCCCTTGGGCCTGTTGCATCGCCCGGTCTGCTCAGCCAAGCTCCAGAGAACCTCCTTTGTCGAGGGGGCGCGATCGCCTGCCTGTAGGGGGCGCACTGCTGTCGGCGGGCGCATCCTCCATTCGCGGGAACAAAGTCATTCCGAGGCTTCGCCACTGGGCTGAGCCTCAAGCCCGTCGTACTCTGAAAGGAACAGGTCACATACGGTGGTGCTCGGCGCAGACCGACGTCGTTCCGTGGGCGGGCCTGCCGCCCGGGCAGCGTTGTCCTCTCCTGTCGGCACATCTCCCTCGAAGAGCCTTGAGCCATGGCTGGTTTTGAGTCCTCCCGACCGGTTGATCCGGATTCGGGCCGTGGCGCGCGCGCAGCGGCCGGGGGAGTCGGTGACGGCTGCGGCGACCCCGGCGACGACCCGGACGCCCAGGGCCTCTCGCGTTCCCTTCGCAACATCGCCCGCCGAGGCCGTCCCGGTCCGCGTCAGCGGCGGGACGAGCACCGGACCGGCCCTGTGGAGCTGGCGATGACGGGCCGCCTCGGTCCGGGCGCCGAACGCCCGGAAGCCTCCGGCATGCCGGACGTGACCGGCGATCCGGCTGCTCGGGAGACGCCCGTCGGCGCATGCGACCCGGCCTTCCAGCACGGTGTGGTGGTGGGATTCGACGGCTCCCTGTCGAGTGAGCGCGCTCTTGCCTATGCGGTGGGCATGGCCCGTCGCTCACAGTGCGGCCTGGTGATCGTGCACGTGGCCAACCGGTTGCCCGCCACGGTCTGGGCGGGGTGTGAACCTCCTGTCTTCGTCGATCTCCCCGACCATCGGACCGAGGTCCTCGGTCTGGAACTGGCCTGCGCGGACTTCCTGGCCGGCGTGCCGTGGATCCTCGTCGAGCGGGGCGGCGACATCTGCCACGAGATCGAGGAGGTCGGTCGCGAGTACGCCGCCGACGCCATCGTGGTCGGCAGTACGCACGGCCTGCTCGGCAAGATCTTCGGATCTGTCTCAGGCCGGCTGGCCCGGCGCGCCAACCGCCCCGTGATCGTTATTCCCTGATGCTCTGTCCGGTGTCGGACCGTCCAGAGCCGGGCGGACACCGGTGGACCGAGGGCAGAATCGGCTCGCAGGCCGGTGCGCGGCCGGTGACCGGACCGGCGCGCCGGCCGACGCGCCGATCCGAACTGCGGCCTGTGGCCGGGGTGCTGACCCGAGGGGTCGGCGACAGCGGAGATAGACCGATGGCGGACGCTCTCCGGGCTGTCGCCGCCCAGGGCCGGCGCCCCGAGCCGCTCGGGCTCAGGAGGATCCGACGCCCAGCTCCCGGGCGATGAGCATGCGCTGGACCTCGGAGGTGCCCTCCCCGATCTCAAGGATCTTGCAGTCGCGCCAGAAGCGGGCGACCGGGAACTCGTTCATGAAGCCGTACCCGCCGTGGATCTGGGTCGCCTCGCGGGCGTTGTCGACGGCGGCCTCCGACGAGTACAGCTTGGCAATGGCGGCCTCCTTCTTGAACGGTTCGGCGTGCAGCAGCCGGGAAGCGGCATCCCGCCAGGCCAGGCGGGAGGTGTGGGCGCGCATCTCCATGTCGGCGAGCTTGAACTGGATGGCCTGGTTGGCGCCGATCGGCCGGCCGAAGGCCCGGCGCGTACCGGCGTAGATGACGGACTGGTCGACGCACCCCTGGGCCAGGCCGGTGGCCAGGGCTGCGATGGCGATGCGGCCCTCGTCGAGGATCCGCAGGAACTGGGCGTAGCCACGGCCACGCTCGCCCAGCAGGTTGGCCGCGGGTACACGGCAGTCGGTAAAGGACAATTCACGGGTGTCGGATGCGTTCCACCCGACCTTCGAGTACTTCTTCGACACCTGGAACCCCGGGGTCCCGGTGGGCACGATGATGGAAGAGATTTCGCGCTGTGGCGAGGGGAATTCGCCCTCTTCACTCGAACGAGCGATCGGTTCGGTGAGCGCGGTGACCGTGACCAGCCCGGTGATCTCGGTGCCGGAGTTGGTGATGAAGCACTTCGTGCCGTTGATGACCCACTCGTCGGTGGCCTCGTCGTACCGGGCCGTGGTGCGGGTCGCCCCGGCGTCGGAGCCGCCCTCCGGCTCGGTCAGGCCGAAGGCCCCGAGGAGTTCACCGGACGTCAGCCGGGGCAGCCACTCCCGCTTCTGCTCCTCCGTGCCGAACCGGTGGATCGGCATGGCGCCGAGCGAGACCGCCGCCTCCAGGGTGATCGCGACCGAGGAGTCGACCCGGGCGAGCTCCTCCAGCGTGAGGCAGAGCGCGAAGTAGTCGCCGCCCATGCCCCCGTACTCCTCGGGGAACGGCAGGCCGAAGAGGCCCATCCGCCCCATCTCCCGCACGATCTCGTAGGGGAACTCGCCCTGCTCGTAGAACTCGCCGATCTTCGGCGCCACCACGTCCTGGGCGAACTCGGCGACGGTGCGCCGCAGTTCCTCGTACTCGCTGTTCAGCCGGTGGTCGAGCATGGTGATCCTCCTGAGGCCCGGCCGGGGTGGCCGCGGGCGTGATCGGGATGACCGGCGTCCGTCTGACGGTGTGACAGGCGCGCGGTGTGGTCGAGAGAGTGGATGTCGTACGGACGGTGGCGTCGGCCGGGCGGGTCCCGGACCGGCCGGCGCCGGGTGGTCGAGCCGGGCCGGCGTCAGCCCCGGCCGGTGCCGAGCAGCGCCTGGACGGTGCGGGACGGACTCGGGCGGCCGAGCTGCCGGGCCATCCAGCCGCTGGTGGCGACCAGGGCGCGCAGATCGACGCCGGTCCGGATGCCCAGCCCGTGCAGCATCCAGACCAGGTCCTCGGTGGCCAGGTTGCCGGTCGCGCTCTTGGCGTACGGGCAGCCGCCCAGGCCGCCCGCCGAGGCGTCGACCGTGGTGATGCCGCCGCGCAGCGCGGCCAGCGTGTTGCTGAGCGCCTGGCCGTAGGTGTCGTGGAAGTGCACCGCGAGCCGGTCGGCGGGCACACCCGCCTCGGCGAAGCCCTCCAGAAGTGCGGTGACCTGCCCCGGGGTGGCCACGCCGATGGTGTCGCCGAGGCTCAGTTCGGTGCAGCCCATCTCCAGCAGCCGCACCCCGAAGCCGATCACCTGGGAGGCGGGCACCGGGCCCTCCCACGGGTCGCCGAAGCACATGGAGAGGTAGCCGCGGACCCGGATCCCGGCCCTGGCGGCCCGCTCCACCACCGGCTGGAACATGTCCATCGCCTCGTCGGCCGACCGGTTGAGGTTGCGGCGGGCGAAGGTCTCGGTGGCGCTGGCGAAGACCGCGATGTCGCCGGTGTGGTGGGCGAGCGCGCGGTCGAGCCCGCGCTCGTTGGGCACCAGCACCGGCAGCCGCAGACCGGGGTGACGGGCCGGCAGGTCGGCGAGCCGGGGGACGAGCTCCTCGGCGTCGGCGAGCTGCGGTACCCATTTCGGGTGAACGAAGCTGGTGGTTTCGACCGTGCGCAGTCCGGCGGCCGCGAGCCGGGTGATGAACTCGGCCTTGACCTCGACGGGGACCAGGGCGCTCTCGTTCTGCAGTCCGTCGCGCGGGCCGACCTCGTGGATCCGGACCTCCTCGGGCAGGCCCGGGGCGTGGACGGGGTCGGGCAGGCCCAGGTCGAGGGCGTCCGGCTCGTGCGCGGGGGAGGCGTCGGCGGTCATGCCCGCACCTCCGCCGGGGTCCCGGCCGCCGCACCGGCGAGTGCCTGGCCGGCCGGCCCGTCCTCCGCGGCCTCGTTCTCGGCGGGGACGACCACGGCCAGCAGCTCCTCCATCGCCACGGTGGCGCCTGCGGTGGCCCGCAGTTCGCTCACGACGCCGTCGTGCGGGGCCGTGATCACGTGTTCCATCTTCATGGCCTCCAGGACGAGCAGTGGCTGGCCGCGGTGGACCGTCTCGCCGGCCGCGGTCTTGACGACGGTGACGGTGCCGGGCATCGGGGCGGTCAGGGCGCCGTGGTGGGCGCCGGCGGCGGTGGAGTTCTCGCCGACGGAGTCGTACCCGTGGACGGGCCAGGCGTCGCCGTCGATCCCGAGCCAGGTCACCGGGCCGGCGGCAGGGCCGGGTGCGTTGTCGGTGGCCTGTGCGAACGTCGTCTGCAGGCCGTCGACGGTGAGGTGCAGCCGGTCACCGGCCCGCGTGGCCCGGGCGCGGTGGACCGGGCCGGAACCGAGTCGGATTTCCATCTCAGGAGTGACGCCCGGGGGAATGTCAGTGGCCTCGGCTACGTTGCTCGCAGTGATCGGGCGAATGCTCACCGACACCGGGTCCTGGCCGGGGGCCCGGAGCCGATGGGTGGTCCAGGCGGCGTCACCGCCCATGCGCCAGCCGGAGGGAAGGGAGAACGGGTCGGTCCAGCCGTCGGTGCCGGCGGCGGGAGTGAGGTCCAGCTGCCGTGTGAGCGCGGCCGCGTAGTAGAGGAGGTGAGCAGGGGTCGGTACCTCGGACGGCCGGGATCCGGAGGTCTCGGTGGAGTCCGCGGCGGGAGCCGCGTCGGCCGGGGAGTAGGGCGAGGCCAGCAGTGCGGGCTGCTGCTGCGCCGTCTGTTCCACGAGGCCGGTGTCGAGCCGGCCGGCGACGACCTCGGGGTGTGCGAGGAGTCGCCGCAGGAAGCCCGTGTTGGTGGTCACGCCGAGGATCCGGGTGTCGGCCAGCGCGGCGCGGAGTCGGCGCAGCGCGGTCGCGCGGTCGGGGCCGTACGCGATGACCTTGGCGAGCATGGGGTCGTAGGCGCTGGTGATGACGGTGCCCGTGGCCACGCCCGAGTCCACGCGAACGCCCTCGCCCCGGGGCTCGTCCAGCACCAGGATGCGTCCGCCGGTGGGGAGGAAGTCCCGTTCCGGGTCCTCGGCGCAGATACGGGCCTCGATGGCGTGGCCCAGAAAGGAGATGTCCGGCTGGGTGAAGGACAGGCGCTCGCCCGAGGCGATCCGCAGCTGCCACTCGACCAGGTCCAGCCGTCCCGGCCGGTCCTCGGCCGGGCCGGTGGCCGCCGAACCGCCCACCGTGATGGCGAGTTCGGTGACGGGGTGCTCCACCTGCAGGCGGGTGTTCATCTCCATGAAGAAGAAGTCCCGTACCCCCTCGGTGGGGGTGGGGGAGTCCGGGTCGATGCCGGGAACGATGAACTCGACGGTGCCGGCCCCGGTGTACCCGCAGGACTCCGCGGTGCGGACGGCCGCAGCGCCCATGGCGGCGCGGGTCTCGGCATTGAGCAGAACGGAGGGTGCTTCTTCGATCAGCTTCTGGTGGCGGCGCTGCAGGCTGCACTCGCGCTCGCCGAGGTGGACGGTGGTGCCGTGGGCGTCGGCGAGCACCTGGACCTCGATGTGGCGGGGCCGGTCGATCCAGCGTTCCAGCAGCAGGGTGTCGTCGCCGAAGGCGGTGCGGGCGACCCGTCGGGCGGCGGCGATCTCGGTCGGCAGGTCGGACCGGTCCCGTACCAGGCGCATGCCCTTGCCGCCGCCGCCGGCGGACGGCTTGAGCAGCACCGGGTAGCCGATCTCGTCGGCGGCCGCGACGAGTTCGCCGTCGGTGGGCGCGGTGGCCCGGCTGCCCGGGACGACCGGGACGCCGGCGGCCCGGACCGCCTCCTTGGCGTTGATCTTGTCACCCATCAGCTCGACCGCGGAGGGAGGAGGACCGATGAAGACCAGGCCGGCGTCGGCGCAGGCGCGGGCGAAGGCGGCGTTCTCGGCGAGGAAGCCGTAACCGGGGTGGACGGCCTGGGCCCCGGTGCGGCGGGCGGCGGCGAGGATCTGGTCGGTCCGCAGGTAGGTCTCGGCGGCCGAGCTGTCACTGCGGTCGGCCGGTCCGAGCCGCACCGCGAGATCGGCCTCGCGGACGTGGGGCGCGTCGGCGTCCGCGTCGCTGAACACGGCGACCGAGCGCACGCCGAGCCGCCGCAGGGTGCGGATCACCCGGACGGCGATCTCGCCACGGTTGGCGACCAGAACTGTGTCGAACATGGGAGGCGTTTCCTCCGGGTCGAGGGGAGCCGTACGAAGGAGATGGCGGGAAGGGGCCGCAGCGCCGGGTGTGGTGGCGCGGCGGCGGAATGGAGGTCACATCCGGAAGACGCCGAACGGACCGGGCGGCGGGAGCGGGGAGTTGGCGCAGGCGGTGAGGGCCAGGCCGAGAACGGTGCGGGTGTCCATCGGGTCGATCACCCCGTCGTCCCAGAGCCGGGCGGTGGCGTAGTAGGCGTTGCCCTGATGCTCGTACTGCTCGCGGACGGGGCGCTTGAACGCCTCCTCCGCGTCGGCGGGCCACTCCTCGCCGCGCGCCTCGAACTGGTCGCGCCGAACGGTGGCCAGGACCGACGCCGCCTGCTCGCCGCCCATCACGGAGATCTTCGCGCCCGGCCACATCCACAGGAAGCGAGGTGAGTAGGCCCGGCCGCACATCGAGTAGTTGCCGGCTCCGTACGAGCCGCCGATCACCACCGTCAGCTTCGGTACGCGGGTGCAGGCGACGGCGTTGACCATCTTGGCGCCGTGCTTGGCGATGCCGCCCGCCTCGTACTGCCGGCCGACCATGAACCCGGTGATGTTCTGCAGAAAGAGGAGGGGGATGCCGCGCTGGTCGCACAACTCGATGAAGTGGGCGCCCTTGAGGGCGGATTCGGAGAACAGCACGCCGTTGTTGGCGACGATGCCGACGGGGTGGCCGTGGATCCGGGCGAAGCCGGTCACCAGGGTCGCGCCGTACTCGGCCTTGAACTCGGCGAACCGGCTGCCGTCGACCAGCCGGGCGATCACCTCGCGTACGTCGTAGGGCGTGCGCGGGTCGACGGGGACGGCTCCGTAGAGCCCGGCCGGGTCCACGGTGGGCGGTTCGGCCGGGGCGAGCGGCCATGGCCTGGCCGGGCGCGGACCGAGCCCGGCCACGATGGTGCGGACGATGGAGAGGGCGTGGGCGTCGTCCTCGGCCAGGTGGTCCGTCACGCCGGAGGTCCGGGAGTGGAGTTCGCCGCCGCCCAGTTCCTCGGCCGTGACCACCTCCCCGGTGGCGGCCTTCACCAGGGGCGGTCCGCCGAGGAAGATCGTGCCCTGGTTGCGGACGATGACGGCCTGGTCGCTCATCGCCGGCACGTACGCGCCGCCCGCCGTGCAGGAGCCGAGCACGGCGGCGATCTGCGGGATGCCGGCGGCCGAGAGCCGGGCCTGGTTGTAGAAGATCCGGCCGAAGTGGTCGCGGTCCGGGAAGACCTCGTCCTGCATCGGCAGGAAGGCGCCGCCGGAGTCCACCAGATAGACGCAGGGCAGACGGTTCTCCAGCGCGACCTCCTGGGCGCGCAGGTGCTTCTTGACCGTCATCGGGTAGTAGGTGCCGCCCTTGACGGTGGCGTCGTTGGCGACGACGACCACCTCGCGCCCGGCGACCCGGCCGATGCCCGCGATCACGCCGGCCGCGGGCGCGGCTCCGTCGTACATCCCGTCGGCCGCCAGTGGGGCCAGTTCCAGGAAAGGCGAGGCGGGGTCGAGCAGGGTGTCCACCCGGTCGCGGGGGAGCAGCTTGCCGCGCGCGGTGTGGCGGTCCCGGGCCTTGGCTCCGCCGCCGAGGGCGGCCGCGCCGAGTTTCTCGCGCAGCTCGGCGACCAGGGCTCGGTGCGCTTCGGTGTTCGAGCGATAGGCCTCGGAGCCCGGGTCGACGGCGGTGCCGAGCCTGGGCGCGGGAGCGGTGGCTCCCGGTGGAACGGCTCCGGGTCCGGCGGTACCGGCCGCCCCGTTGCCATGGACGCCGGTCTGTGTACCGGCGGTTGAGATGACCATCCCAAGAGCTCCCTTGCCCTCGGCACCAGGTGGGCCGCAGGGCCAGGGTGTGCCCGCGACCCCCGCGTTAATGAGCGTTAACTCGTGCCGCCCAGGTTAACGGGCGATAACCGGACTGTCTACGATGGGCAGCATGCCGAACGTCCCAGCCACCTCAGCGCTCCCACGCCGTGACCAGATCCGCAAGGAGGCTGCCCGGCTGTTCGCCGCCCGGGGTTTCCTGGGGGTGGGCGTGGACGAGATCGGCAAAGCGGTCGGTATCAGCGGGCCCGGGCTCTACCGGCACTTCGCCGGCAAGGACGCGATGCTCGCCGACCTCCTGATCGGCATCAGCGAGCGCCTCCTGGAGGAGGGCCGCAGGCGTGCCGGCGGCGGTGCGGGTGGCGAGATCGATGCCGACGGCAGCGGCAGCGGCAATGGCAATGGCGATGGCAGCGGCGATGGCAGCGGCAGCGAAGGCGCGGCCGCCGCGTTGGACGCGCTGATCGGCGGACACGTCGAGTTCGCGCTCGACGACCGCGACCTGATCACCCTGCACGACCGTGAGCTGCTGAACCTCAAGGAGGAGGACCGCCGGACGGTCCGCCGACTCCAGCGCGGCTACGTCGAACTCTGGGTGGACGTGGTCCGGCGGGCCTACCCGCCGCTGGCCGATCCCGGCGCCGAGCCGGTCGCGCGGGCGGCCGTGCACGCCGTTTTCGGCCTGATCAACTCGACCCCGCACAGCCTTGGCCCGAACCTCGCCCAGGGTGAGCGGGTCGGCCTCCAGCGCGACGACATGGCCTCCCTGCTGCGCCGGCTGGCGCACGGCGCCTTCTCGGCGGCGGCCGACGCCGCGGCGTCCGCCCGGGGCTGAACCCGGGCCCGGGTTCAGTCCGTTCGGGGCGCGCCGGTCCGGTGTGCACCTGCCCGGTGCACGCCCGTCCGATGTGCACACGCCCCGGTGTGTACGCCCGCGCCCGAGTGCCCACGCGTAGCGGCCTCGGCGCGCGGGTCGGGTCCAGGTGCGGCCTAGGCCCAAAGGGGGTGGCCCACTGCCTCGGAGGGCGGTGGGCGGTCGGCCTGCCGTCGTCCATGCTGGTAGCAGACGGCCGGGCGAGGTCCGGCCGGGAATCACCGCAGGTTGCGGGCTGTTGGCGGGTCAAGCGGGTCGGACACGTCGGCCTGCTCTGGCCTGAAACCCCATGGCGGCCACCCCACGGAATGGTTAGCATCCCTAAATATGCCTGAGACTCACGGATCTACGGTGGAGCTTTCCCCGGGCGGCACCCGAGCCGGTAACCGAGCCGGTAACCGAGCCGGTAACCGAGCTGGTACCCGGGGCACGCGGGGCAAGCAGGGCGGCACCGACGCGCCGGGTGACCGCACGCCCGGCCATGACACCCCGGGCGGCGGGAAGGACGCGTCGAGCGCGACACCGGCCCCCGGCGGTTCGGGCCACCCCGGCGGTTCGGGTTGGCTGCGGCGGCTGGTCGGCTACTGCTGGCGGTCGCGGCGCAGCGTCCTGCTGGCCTTCGGGGCCTCACTGGTCGGCATGGCCGTCACCTCGCTGGTGCCCCTGGCCACCAAGGTGATCATCGACGACGTCATCACCCGGCACACCCGCTCGCTGGCGCCCTGGGCCGTCGCGCTGCTGCTGGCCGCCGTCCTGGTGTTCGCCTGCACCCAGGTGCGCCGCTACTACGGCGGACGGCTCGCCCTCGACGTCCAGCACGACATGCGCAGCGACCTCTTCCGCTCGCTCGGGCGGCTCGACGGCCACCGGCAGGACCGACTGGACACCGGGCAGGTGGTCGGCCGTGCCACGTCCGACCTCCAGCTGATCAACGGCCTGCTCTCGATGCTGCCGATGATGACCGGCTACCTGCTGATGTTCGTCATGTCGCTGGCCGTGATGATCTGGCTCTCGCCGCCGCTCACCCTGATCGCCCTGGTGATGGGCCCGGCACTCTGGTGGATCTCGGTACTCAGCCGCAAGCGGCTGTTCCCCGCCACCTGGGCCGCCCAGCAGGAGGCGGCGGCCGTCGCGGGCGTCGTCGACGGAGCGGTCGGCGGCGTGCGGGTGGTCAAGGGCTTCGGCCAGGAGGCCCAGGAGCTGGACAAGCTGGAGACCGCCTCCCGCAACCTCTTCGCGGCCCGGCTGCGCTCCATCCGGCTCAACAGCCGTTACAACCCGGCGATGCAGGCGATCCCGGCGATCGCCCAGGTCGCCGTGCTGGCCTTCGGCGGCTGGCTGGCGGTCGACGGCCGGGTCTCGCTCGGCACCTTCGTCGCCTTCTCCACCTACGTGGCGCAGATGACCGGGCCGGTGCGGATGCTGACCATGGTCATCACGGTCGGGCAGCAGGCCAGGGCCGGGGTGGAGCGGGTGCTCCAGCTGATCGACGAACGCCCGCTGGTGCAGGAGCGTCCGGATGCGGTCGGCCTCGACCTGACCCGGGACGTCACCGACCCCGAGCACCCCGCCGAACCGCACCCCGCCGAACCGCGCCGCGCCGCGCCGCACCCCGCCCCGCCGCACGCCGCGAGGCCGCACCTCGCGAGGCCGCACTCTGCCAAGGGGCCCGCGGAGCGGGAGCCGGTCGGCCCGCGCACACCCGACGTGGCGCTGGAGTTCGACCGGGTCGAGTTCCGCTACGACTCCGACCACCCGGCGCCCGTCCTGCACGGGCTCAGCCTGAAACTCGCCCCCGGCGAGACGCTGGCCCTGGTCGGCGCGTCCGGTTCCGGCAAGTCGACGGTGGCGCAGCTGGTCCCCCGGTTCTACGATCCGGCGGCAGGCACGGTCCGCCTCTACGGCCACGACCTGCGTGATCTCACCCTCGACTCGGTCCGGGCGGCGGTCGGTATCGTCCCCGAGGAGAGCTTCCTGTTCTCCGAGACGGTCCGCACCAACATCGCGTACGGTCGGCCGGACGCCACCGACGAGCAGATCGTGGCCGCCGCCCGGGCGGCGCAGGCGGACGAGTTCGTCCGGCGGCTGCCCGACGGTTACGAGACCAAGGTCGGCGAGCAGGGCCTCACCCTCTCGGGCGGCCAGCGCCAGCGCATCGCCCTGGCCCGGGCGATCCTCACCGATCCGCGCATCCTGCTGCTGGACGACGCCACCTCGGCGGTCGATCCGCAGATCGAGGCGGAGATCCACGACGCCCTGCGCTCGGTCATGCGCGGCCGCACGACCCTGCTGATCGCCCACCGCCGCTCCACCCTCCAGCTCGCCGACCGGATCGCCGTCCTGGACCGCGGCCGACTGGTGGACCTCGGCACGCACGAGGAACTCGACGCCCGATGTCCCAGGTACCGGGCGCTGATCTCCGACCCCGAGGCCGGCCGGACCACGCCGCCGGCCATCTCCGAACGCCCGGCGGCACCAGAGGCGCCCGGAGCACCTGAGGGCCTCGAAACCCCCGAAGCCACCGCCCCGGCCGAAGCCACCGCCCCGGCCGCAGGCACACAGACCGCCCCGGCCGGCCCAGCCCCTGCTCCGGTCCAGACCCCCGCCACCCCCGCCCTGGCCAAGGCGGCCCGCAGTGCCTCGCCCGATCTCCTCGCCAAGGTCGCGGCCCTCCCTCCGGCCACCGACACCCCGGCGATCTCCCGCGCCGAGGCCGAGGCCGGTGACCCCGACTTCACCCTCCGCCGGATGCTGCGCCCCTTCCGCCGTCCACTCGCCCTCGCCCTGTTCCTGGTCGCCCTGGACGCGGCCGCCGGGCTGGTGCTGCCGATCCTGATCCGGCACGGCATCGACGAAGGCGTCAGCCGGGCCATGATGTCCGGCGTGGCCGTCGCCGCCCTCGCCGCGCTGGTGATCGTCCTGCTGGACTGGCTGGTGCAGAGCGCCGAGAGCCAGGTCGGCGGTCGCACCGGCGAGCGGGTTCTCTACAGCCTCCGGCTCAAGATCTTCGCCCACCTCAACCGGCTGGGCCTGGACTACTACGAGCGCGAGCTGTCCGGCCGGATCATGACCCGGATGACCACCGACCTGGACTCGCTCACCTCGTTCCTGCAGACCGGGGTGGTCACGGCGGTGGTCAGTCTGCTGACCTTCGCCGGTATCTTCGCCGCGCTGCTGATCATCGACCCGGGGCTGGCCCTGGTGGTGTTCGCCGTGCTGCCGCTGCTGGTGGTGGCGACGCTGGTGTTCCGCAAGAAGTCCAAGGCCCAGTACGAGATCTCCCGGGACCTGATCAGCACGGTCAACGCGGATCTCCAGGAGAACGTCGCCGGGATGCGGATCGTCCAGGCCTTCCGCCGCCTGGACGCCAACACCGACCGCTTCGTCGCCCGGGGCTCCGCCTACCGTGAGGCCAGGGTCCGGGCCCAGCTGTACATATCGCTGTACTTCCCGTTCGTGCAGTTCCTCTCCAGCGTCGCCGGGGCGCTGGTGCTGATCGTGGGTGCGTCGCGGGTCGACTCGGGCACCCTCACGGTGGGTGCGCTGGTCGCCTACCTGCTCTACATCGACCTGTTCTTCGCGCCGGTCAACCAGCTCTCACAGGTCTTCGACGGCTACCAGCAGGCGGCCGTCGGTCTGGGCCGGATCCGCGAACTGCTGCGCACCCCGACCACCACCGCCGAGGCCGCCGACCCGGTACCGGTCACCGGCGGGCTCCGCGGCGATATCGACTTCGAGGGCGTCGGCTTCGCCTACAACGGTGGTGCGGCCGGCTCCCCCGAGGTGCTCTCCGGCGTGGACCTGCACATACCCGCCGGTCAGACGGTGGCGCTGGTCGGCGAGACGGGCGCCGGCAAGTCGACGCTGGTCAAGCTGGTCGCCCGGTTCTACGACGCGACGGCGGGCACCGTCCGGGTGGACGGCGTCGACCTCACCCGGTACGACCTCGCGCAGTACCGCCACCGGCTCGGCGTCGTGCCGCAGGAGGCGTACCTGTTCGCCGGTACGGTGCGCGAGGCGATCGCGTACGGCCGGCCTGCGGCCTCGGCGGCCGAGGTGGAGGCGGCGGCCAGGGCGGTCGGCGCGCACGACATGATCGTCCGGTTGCCGGGCGGCTACGACCACGAGGTCGCCGGTCAGGGGCGGAACCTCTCGGCGGGCCAGCGCCAGCTGATCGCGCTGGCCCGGGCCGAGCTGGTCGATCCGGACATCCTGCTCCTGGACGAGGCCACCGCGGCACTCGACCTGGCCACCGAGGCCGCGGTCAACCACGCTGCGGACCGGCTCAGCGGTGGTCGTACGACCCTGGTCATCGCCCATCGCCTCACCACCGCCGAACGCGCCGACCGGGTCGTCGTCCTGGACCACGGCAGGGTGGTCGAGGACGGTACGCACAGCGAACTGCTGGCCCGGGGCGGCGTGTACGCACGGCTCTGGCAGGCGTTCATCGCCGACGGTCACCCGGCGCCCGAGGCCGGCCCCGGAGCGGTGGCCGAACCCGTGGTCGGGTAGGCCCGGGCCCGGGTAGGCCGCCCTGACCGGGCCCCGGCCGGGCGTGATCGGCGGAAGCCGGAACAGCCCTCCCGGGCCCGTTCGCAAGCCCGGTCCGGGCCGGGGAAACGGCGCCGCCGCAGGAAGCACGTGGCGACCGGGCGGCCTCAGGCGGCGATCAGCGAGGCCAGCAGCCCGGACGCGTCGATCCCGCGCGGCAGGTCGCTGACCTGCCCGTCGCCGACCTCGACCACCCGCCGGCCGGAGCCGTCGGCCCGGCCGGCGAGGTCGGTGGTGACGAAGCGGCAGCCGAGTGCCCGTACCAGCGGCCGCACCCCGGTGAGATCCGGTTCGACGGGGTGGTCCGGCGCGTCCGGGTGCGGTCCGACCAGCACGGGTTCGCCGTCCAGCCACCAGACCCGGGCCTCGACCGCCCGCCGCTCCCCGTTGTCCCCGCCCGCGCCTCCGGCCCGCTCGAACTCCTCGTACCGCCGCAGCACCACCCCGCCGGCCAGGAACTCGCCCTGGAGTTCGACGAAACGCGCCACCACCCGTCCGACGGCCGACAGGTCCGCCAGATCGGGGATGTAACAGGCCTCGTCCCACTCGTGCTTGCGGGATTTCACATAGTCCTTGACGATGGCCGGGCCGCTCCCGCCGAGCCGTTCGACGGCGGCCGCCAGCTCCGCGGGCCCCGGCGCCGGAACCCCGCCCGCCGCGGCCGCCGTCGGAACCGGCACCGGGATCCAGACACTCGGCGGTGTGGCCCCCTCGAACACTCCGTACCAGCCGGGCAGTTCGTGCGCCATGGCGTAACCGGCCGCGCTGGTCAGCAGGTTGGCGCCACGGCCGCCCAACTCCCGGGCGAGGGCCGTGTAGTGGGCGGAGGGGACCATCCACCCCCGGTACCAGAGCGGTCCGCAGCCCCGGGGCACCCGCCGAACCGCCTCCCCGAGGTTCCCGGCGAGCAGCGCGTCAAGGTCGACGAGGTGGTGCTTGCCGCCCAACTCCCTGAGCAACCGGGCCTCCCGGACGAAGTGCGGGTCGGGTCGGAGCGGGTTGAGCGGGTCGGCCGGGAAGAGGACCGCGGGTACGCGCATGGGCGCCAGGGTAAGGCCACCGTCCGTCGGAGACACCGTGTCCCGCCAACGCCGCCTCCCGCCGCGGCCGATGTCCTCCCGGTCGGCAGCGCGGCCCGGGCAATCCGCTCGACGCCCCCGGTCCGCGCTGGGAGAGTGACCCGATGCGAAATCTGCTGCGACACCCGAAGCGGGCCCCGAAGCGGATCCCGAGGCAGGCGGCCAGGACGGTGGTGCTGGACGGGAACGGCTCGGTCTTCCTGCTCCGCTCCGACAACGTCGAGGTCGGCGTGCACTGGACGATGCCGGGCGGCGGTCTGGAGGCGGGGGAGACCCCGTGGACCGGCGCGCGCCGGGAGCTCTGGGAGGAGACCGGCTGGACCGATCTCGAACCCGGCCCGCTGCTCTGCACCTGGGAGCACGACTTCACCTGGCACGGCACGCCCGTTCGCCAGCACGAGCACATCTACCTCACCAGCGGGCCGCACCGGGGCCCGGTCGGCGACGTGAGCGCGGTGCACGCCGCCGACAAGATCCTCGACTGGCGCTGGTGGACCCCGGCCGACCTCGCCGACGAACACGCCGACGCCCTCTGGCCGCCCCGGCTTCCGGAGCTGCTGTCGGCGGTCCGGGAGAGCTGGATCACCGGCCGGCGCGCACCGGTCTCCGTCGACCTCGGCTACATCCCGAACGGCCCGACGCCGTAGCGGGCCGGGCGTCGTAGCGAGCCCGACGTCGCAGTGGGCCCGGCGCGTTCCGGTGCGGTGTTACCGCCCGCCGCGCCGGCCCGGCCCGGAGCCGGCGCGCCAGTCGTGCAGGTCGAGCTCCCGGTCGTGCAGCGCGCCGGGGCTGATCAGCACCGACAGCCGGGCGTCGGCCAGCTCGTCGTAGCCGAGGCCGGTGGTGGTCAGCAGCTGTTCGGTCGGTACCGAGACGGCGATGGCGGGCCGCCAGTCGGGCAGCACGACCAGGCAGGTGCCGGGACCGATCCTGATCAGGTCAGCGGTCACCCGGACCGGCTGCCGCTCCTCAGGACGGCCGACGGCCTCGGGGAGGTTCGGGGTACCGCCGATCAGGATGCCGAGCGGTGTCTCGACACCGGGCCCGGCATCGGCCACCCGGGCGGCCCCGCCACCGGGCGGATCGGCGGCAGCGGGAACGGCCTCGGCCGCCACTGCCTTCCCGTGCGCGGCCTCCGTCATGGCGGCCTCCGCCCGGGGATGCATCCGGCGCAGCCGCCGGGAGGGTGCGGGACGCCTGGACAGGGCGGTGCGCAACTCCTCCTGGGCGGCCCGCAGCACCGGGACGGCCCGTTCGGAGGCCGGCTCCGCCGGGCGCTGGAGCCGGACGAAGCCCTCGTCACGGTCACCGGCGCCGAGGGCGGCGCCACCCTCGGCCAGCAGCGCATGGACCTCCGCGACGGGCCGTCGGCAGGCGGCGGCGAGCTCGGAGAGCGACCGCCCCTGCGCGTACGCCGACCGCAGCCGCTCGGCCAGGCCCGCGCGGAGCCGGGCGGCCGTCTGGTCGCCCTCGCCACCCGCACCGGAACCACCCGTACCGGTGCCGCCGGCACCCGAGCCGCCAGCACCATGACCCGCACCGACACCCGTACCGCCTCGCGGCCGCGGCACCGAGCCGTCGCGCCCGGCGCCCAGCGCGCCGCCGCTTGCCCCTGCCGCACCCGTCACGCCGGTCCCGGCGGCCGCCCCCGGGTCGGCGGCCGACACGATGGAGCAGCGTCCGGCGGCGGGCACGGCCGAGGACCGCTCCCCGTCCGCGGGCTCGCGCTCGGGCAGACCGCGCGGAAGCACATCAGGCGCGGGCAGGCCGGATGAAGTCGGGTCGGTTGCGGTCTGGTCGAGCGTGGTCATCGGCACGAGCCCTTCGGGGTACGGTCCCGACGATCCTCCCGCACCCCGGGACCAGCTCCAAGCGCCCGTGTTCCGGTTGTGTGCGACGCCACCGTGCCGCCCGCCCCTTCCGTCCCGTCCGTCACCTCGGAGCGGTGGAAATCAGGCGCCGGGCGCGACGAAGCCCTTGAGGTCGGCCAGCACCGCGTTGGCCGCGGTGACGCCGAGCCCGAGGAACCACGTCTCGTCCGAGACCGGCCGCGCCTGGCCGGACTTGACCGCGCCGAGGGTCTTCCAGAGCGCGCCGCCGAGCACCGCGTCCTGGTTGGTGGAGCTGGGCGAGCCGTAGACGCCGTAGAAGATCCAGTCGGCGTCGGCCTGGTCGATCTGCTCGGGGCTGATCTCGACCGCAAGCTCCTTGACCTGCTCGATCCGGGGCTGCGGCAGCGGCACGTCGGTGAGGATGGTGCCGATGAAGGACAGCTCCGCGTACAGCCGGGTCCTGCCCGGCATGAAGCGCAGCGGCGTGATGGTGGGCCGCTTGTCGCCGAGCTCGGCACCGATCGCGGTGGCCGCGCTCCGGTACGCGTCGAGCTGCGCCCCGGCCTCCGCCTCCAGGCCGAACGGGCTCGCGTTGAGCTGGAAGTTCTGCTTCCACGGGTAGCCGGGGCGCAGCGAGAAGACGGTCGGCGCGATCTTGGAGAGCTGGGCGTACTGGTCCTGGGCGCGCAGCTGGCTGCCGAGGATCAGGTCGGGCTTGAGCGCGGCGATGGCCTCCAGGTTGAGGCTGTTGATGGTGCCGACGCCGGCCGGGTTGCCGGCCGTGTCCTTGAGGTAGGACGGCATGGTCTTGGAGCCGTCGGTGTGGACGACGCCGACCGGCTGGATACCCAGCGAGACCACGTTGTCGAGCTCACCGGTGTCCAGCACCACGACCCGGACGGGCTTGGCCGGGATGACGGTCTCGCCCATGGCGTGCTTGATGGTGCGCGGGTAGACGCCGGGCGCGGCGTCGGTGCCGAAGCCCTTCATCTTCTCGATCACGCCGGCGTAGTCGTCGCCGCCCTGCTTGACCGACTTCTGGTTCGGCGACGAGCCGGACGAGGCCTGCGTCGAGCCTCCCGGTCCGGCCGGTCCGCCGGACCCGCCGCAGGCGCTGAGCAGCCCGCCGAGACCGAGGACGGCACCGCCGGTGAGGCCCGCGGCGAGGAACCTCCGCCGGGAGGGGGTGCGGCCGGCCGGGGGCCGGTCGGCGGAGGTCCGGCTGACGAGGGTCAGGTCGGCGGGGTGGGGGGCCACGCGACGCTCCTTCGCGATCGGGGTTAGGTGAGGCAAACCTATCCCAGCTGTGCGAAAGGGGTGGAAGGGCCGCTTTCGGTCGAGGGGTAAAACGTCTCAAAGCATGACATAAGGAATAAATCAACTTGACGCCAACCCTTCGAAACAAAGGTACACCGGTTAACAAGCCGTTAATACATCGCCTATCGTTCCCGCGATGCGAAGGAATCGAAGTGAGTGGCTTAGATCACCAGGGGTTGGCCTACACAACCTTCACTGCTCCCACCTAGGGTGCGCTGGTGTTTGATCAGCAGCTCTCAGAGCACGGAAGCAGCGGACGGGCAACGGCGCCCGTCGCTCCGCAGGGTGCCCCGGTCAGTGGCACCAGTGGTGGCGTTCCCGAGCAGGGTGCGGCGGGGGCAACGGGGGACAAGGGTCTACAGGGCAACTCGGTCGGCCTGTTGGGCAGCGTGGTCCTGGGCGTCTCCACAGTCGCCCCGGTCTACTGCCTGACCGCGACACTGGGGCCGACCGTCACGGCCGTCGGCGTGCAGATGCCTGCGGTCTTCCTGGCCGGCTTCCTGCCGATGCTGCTGGTCGCGTTCGCGTACAAGGAGCTCAACAAGGACTTCCCGGACTGCGGCACGTCCTTCACCTGGACGGTCAAGGCCTTCGGCCCCCGGATCGGCTGGATGGCGGGCTGGGGCCTGACGGTCGCCACCATCATCGTGCTCTCCAACCTGGCCGGGGTGGCGACCAACTTCCTCTACCTGATGCTCGGCGAGATGACCGGCAGCAGTCGGGTGACGGAGCTGGACCAGAACAAGGCCGTCCATCTGCTCACGGTGGTCCTGCTGATCGCCGGCGCCACCGCGATGAGCTACCGGGGCATGACGGCCACCAAGTGGTTCCAGTACAGCCTGGTCGGCCTCCAACTCGCGGTGCTGCTGCTCTTCTCCGGCATCGCCATCAGCAAGGCCGTCTCCGGCGACCTGCCGCACTCGATCGGCTTCTCGGCGTCCTGGCTCAACCCGCTCCAAGTGAGCTCGTTCAGCGCCTTCACCGCCGGCCTGTCGCTCTCGATCTTCATGTACTGGGGCTGGGACACCTGCCTCACCATGAACGAGGAGACCCTCGGCAGTGCCAAGACCCCGGGCCGGGCCGCGATGATCTCCATGGTCACGCTGGTCGGCTCGTACCTGCTGGTCGCGATCGCCGCCCAGATGTTCGCGGGCGTCGGCACCACCGGCACCGGCCTGGGCAACCCTGCCACCGCCGACAACGTCTTCTCCGCGCTGGCCCGGCCGGTGCTCGGCTCGCCGTGGAGCATCCTGCTCTTCCTGGCGGTCGTCGCCAGCGCCGCCGCCAGCCTGCAGACCACCTTCATCCCGGTGGCCCGCACCCTGCTCGCGATGAGCGCCTACCGGGCCGTGCCGCCGCGCTTCGGCGCGGTCCACCCGCGCTTCCGCACCCCCGGCTACGCCACCGTGGCGGCCGGCATCGCCACCGCCGTCTTCTACGTCGGCATGAGCCTGATCAGCGAGAACGTCGTTCAGGACACCATCCTGGCCCTCGGTCTGATGATCTGCTTCTACTACGCGCTGACCGCCTTCGCCTGTGTCTGGTACTTCCGCGGCTCGCTCCGCGGCAGCCTGCGCGACCTGCTGGTCAAGGGCGTCGCCCCGCTCCTCGGCGGTGCACTGCTCAGCGCGGTCTTCGTGCAGACCCTCACCGACGCGTGGAACCCGGACTACGGCAGCGGAGCCGTCTTCGGCATCGGCTCGGTGTTCGTCATCGGCGTCGGCATCCTGCTGCTCGGCGCCGTCCTGATGACCTGGTACGGCAAGCTGCGGCCGGAGTTCTTCCGCGGCGAGACGCTGCGCAAGGACACCCCCGCGCTGATCGTGGAGGACTGACGCTATCCTCGGGAGCATGAAGAGCTTCGCGGGTCTGTGCTGGTGGCCGTCCTAGGACGGCCACCAGCACACACCTGACCAGGGCCGTCCGGGATGGACGGCCCTGCCGCGTTTCCCGCGGGACGGGCCCGCACCCCGGACGGCCACCACCACCGCCGCACCGAGGAGCCACCGCATGACCGTCACCGGTCCCGCCGCCGAACGCCCCGCCGACCCCGCCGACCGCCCTGCCGAAGGCCCCGGCACCGACCTCGCCGAGCAGGTGCACCGCGACCCGGCCGCCCACCGCGTCCTCACCGGGGACCGGCCGACCGGCCCACTCCACCTCGGCCACTACTTCGGCACCCTGCAGAACCGGGTCCGTCTCCAGCGCCTCGGCGTCGAGATGTTCGTCGTGGTCGCCGACTACCAGGTCATCACCGACCGCGACATCGCCGACCGGCTCGCCGAGCACTCCGAGAACCTCGTCCTCGACTACCTCGCCGCCGGCCTCGACCCGGACCGCGCCACGATCTTCGCCCACAGCGCCGTGCCGGCCCTCAACCAGCTGCTGCTGCCCTTCCTCAGCCTGGTCAGCGTCGCCGAACTCGGCCGCAACCCCACCGTCAAGGACGAGATCGCCCACTCCAGCCAGGCCGCCGTGAACGGCCTGATGTTCACCTATCCCGTCCACCAGGCCGCCGACATCCTCTTCTGCAAGGCGAACCTCGTCCCCGTCGGCCAGGACCAGCTGCCCCACCTCGAAGTCGCCCGCACCGTCGCCCGCCGCTTCAACGAGCGCTACCCGCACCCGGACGGCACCGGCGTCTTCCCCCGCCCCGAGGCCCTGCTCTCCGCCGCCCCGCTGCTGCTCGGCACCGACGGAGGCAAGATGAGCAAGAGCCGCGGCAACGCCGTCTCGCTCTCCGCCGACGAGGACACCACCGCCCGCCTGATCCGGGGCGCCAGGACCGACACCGAACGCCGGATCAGCTACGACCCGGCCGGCCGCCCCGAGGTCTCCAGCCTCGTCCTGCTCGCCGCGCTCTGCCAGGACCGGGCCCCGGAGCAGATCGCCGAGGAGCTCGGCGACGGCGGCGGCGCCGCGCTCAAGCGCACGGTGACCGAGTCCGTCAACGAGTACCTCCGCCCGATCCGCGCCCGCCGCACCGAGTTCGCCGCCGACCGCGGCTACATCCGGCAGGTGCTGCGCGACGGCGCCGAGCGGGCCAACGCCGTCGCCGACGCCACGCTCGCCGAGGTCAGGGCCGTGATGGGGTCAGTCTGAAGGCAGCGGGGCATACCTTCTCCGGGCCGTCCGCGGGACGGCCCGGAGACCGCCTCCGCTCCGCGCACCACCCAGCACCCCCCGCACACCTTCCCGGAAGGAACCCGGCCATGGACCAGCACCCGACCACGCCCGGCCGAGGGCTGACCCGCCCGCCGCACCTCCGCCCCGGGGACCACGTCGTCGTGGTCGCCCCCAGCAGCCCGATCGACCCGCAGCGGCTCACCGCCGGATGCGCGATCCTGCGCTCCTGGGGGCTGAGGGTCACCGTCGCCCCGCACGTCCTCGACACCCATCCCGTCCTCGGCCACCTCGCCGGTACCGATGCCGACCGGGCCGCCGACCTCCAGGCCGCCTGGCTCGACCCCACGGTCGACGCCGTCATCTGCGCCCGGGGCGGCTACGGAGTCCACCGCATGGTCGACCTGCTCGACTGGCGGGCCATGCGGGCCGTACCGCCCAAGCCGCTGGTCGGGTTCAGCGACGCCACCTCCCTGCACGAGGCCTTCGCCCAGCGGCTCGGCATCGCCACCCTGTACGGCCCGATGGGCGCGGCCGCCTCCTTCACCACCGACGGCCCCACCGCCGAACACCTGCGCCGGACCCTCTTCGAACCCACGGCCACCACCGTGCTCACCTCGTCCACCGCGACCGCCCTCGTCCCGGGCCGCGCCCGGGGCGTCACGGCGGGCGGCTGCGCCTCCGTCCTCGCCGCCGAACGCGGCACCCCCGCCGCCCGCCCGTCCTTCGCCGGCTGCGTCCTGGTCCTGGAGGACGTCAACGAGCAGCCCTACCAACTCGACCGGATCCTCACCCAGCTGCTCCGCTCCGGCGCACTCGACGGAGTCACCGGCATCGCCCTCGGCTCCTGGGACGGCTGCGGACGGCCGGAACGGGTCAAGGCCGTCATGCTCGACCGCCTCGGCCCGCTCGGGATACCCGTGCTCTGGGAGCTGGGCTTCGGCCACAGCCCGTCCACCCTGACCGTCCCGCTCGGCGTCCCGGCCCTGCTCGACGCCGACTCCGGCACCCTCACCCTGGAACTGCCCGCCCTCGACGCACGGTGAGAACGGGCGGAAACGGTGAGTAGGGTGCGCCCATGAACGAGGACAGCCTCACCACCCTCGCCCTCGGTTTCCTTCGGGGTCCGGGCAGCAGCGCTCGTACGATCCTCGGACTGGCCGGCCCGCCCGGTGCCGGCAAGTCCACCCTCGCCCGGTATCTGATCGCCGAGGTCGAACGTGTCGAGGGCCCCGGCAGCGCCGCCTACCTTCCGCTCGACGGCTTCCACCTCTCCGCCGCCCAGCTCGACCGGCTCGGCCTGAGCCACCGCAAGGGCGCGCCCGCCACCTTCGACGCCCACGGCTACGTCGCGCTGCTTCGCCGGGTCGCCGCCGAGCGCTTCCAGGACATCTACGTCCCCGACTTCGACCGGGACCTCGACGAACCGGTGGCCGCCCGCCACGTCGTCCCGCCGCACGCGCGCCTCGTCATCGCCGAGGGCAACTACCTCGCCGCCACCGAGCACCCCTGGCCCGAGGCCCGGCGGCTGCTCCGCGAGCTCTGGTACGTGGACACCGACGACGCCGTCCGCGAGCAGCGTCTGCTCGGCCGCCACCGCGCCGGTGGCCGGGACGAGGCCGTGGCCCGGCACTGGGTCACCAGCAACGACCACCCCAACGGCGAGTACGTGAAGGCCGGCCGCGCGCTCTGCACCCGGATCGTCCAAGGCGCCGATTTGCCTGTCGCCCCGGATGGGCGTAGTGTTCTCTAGTCGCTCGACAGGGAGCACCGGACACGCATCGGCGCGGACGGTCCCGGGGCGGCCAATCCACGAAACACCACTTCCCGGTTCTGCCG
>NZ_JBIVRD010000018.1:0-94006 GCF_044755565.1 Kitasatospora sp. NPDC092286
GCAAGACGCTCGGCTGGAATACCCCAGCCGAGCGTCTACGTGATCTACTCACCACCTAAAACCAAGTGGTGTTGCGACGACCCCTTGAACCCAAGCACCCGGTGGCGAGGGCCCTCGGCCGGCCGGTCAGCCCGTCGCGCTGCGGAGGAACTCGCGGTTCATCGCCGCGATGCTGGGCAGCGGGATGCCCTTCGGGCAGGCGGTGGCGCACTCGCCGGTGTTGGTGCAGCCGCCGAAGCCCTCGGCGTCCATCGCGGCGACCATGGACCGCACCCGGGACTTCCGCTCGGGCGCGCCCTGCGGCAGGACGTTGAGGTGGACGACCTTGGCGGAGGTGAAGAGCATCGCCGAGCCGTTGGGGCAGGCGGCGACACAGGCGCCGCAGCCGATGCACTCGGCGTGCTCGAAGGCCGTGTCGGCGGCCGCCTTGGGCACGGGGGTGGCGTGGGCGTCGGGGGCGCTGCCGGTGGGGGCGGTGATGTAGCCGCCGGAGCCGATGATGCGGTCGAACGCCGAGCGGTCCACCACGAGGTCCCTGACCACCGGGAAGGCGGAGGCCCGCCACGGCTCGATGTCGATGGTGTCGCCGTCGGTGAAGTGCCGCATGTGGAGCTGGCAGGTGGTGGTCCGCTCGGGGCCGTGGGCCTGGCCGTTGATGACCATGCCGCAGGCGCCGCAGATGCCCTCGCGGCAGTCGTGGTCGAAGGCCACCGGGGTGTCGCCCCGGGTGATCAGCTCCTCGTTGAGGGTGTCGAGCATCTCCAGGAAGGACATGTCGGGACTGATCCCGCTGACCTGGTAGGTGGTCATCGAGCCCGGTGCCTCCGGGCCCGCCTGGCGCCAGATGCGCAGGGTGAGGTTCACGCGTAGCTCCGCTGGGTGGGGTGGACGTGCTCGAAGTCGAGGTGTTCGCGGTGCAGGACGGGGGCCGTGCCGGTGCCGGTGAACTCCCAGGCGGCGGCGTAGGAGAACTCCTCGTCGCGGCGGGCCGCCTCGCCGTCCTCGGTCTGGCTCTCGACCCGGAAGTGACCGCCGCAGGACTCCGCACGGTGCAGGGCGTCCAGGCACATCAGCTCGGCCAGCTCGAAGTAGTCGACCAGGCGGTTGGCCTTCTCCAGCGACTGGTTGAGCTCCTGCCCGGTGCCGGGGACCTTGATCCGACGCCAGAACTCCTCGCGCAGCAGCGGGATCCGGGCGAGGGCGCGACGCAGGCCGGCCTCGTCGCGGGCCATCCCGCACTCGTCCCAGAGGAGTTCGCCCAGTTCGCGGTGGAAGGAGTCGGGCGTCCGGTCGCCGTCCACCGCCAGGATCAGGTTCAGACGGTCCGTCACATCGGCCTCGGCCGTGGCGATTTCCGGGTGGTCGTCCGGAACGGCCGGCAGCGGGTTGCGGGCGAGGTAGTCGTTGACGGTCGGCGGGAGGACGAAGTAGCCGTCCGCGAGCCCCTGCATCAGCGCGCTGGCGCCGAGCCGGTTGGCGCCGTGGTCGGAGAAGTTGGCCTCGCCGACCGCGAACAGGCCGGGGACGGTGGTCTGCAGGTCGTAGTCGACCCAGAGCCCGCCCATGGTGTAGTGGATCGCGGGGTAGATCCGCATCGGCACCCGGTACGGGTCCTCGGCGGTGATCCGCTCGTACATCTCGAACAGGTTGCCGTACTTGGCGGCCACGGCGTCCCGGCCCAGCCGGCGGATGGCGTCACCGAAGTCCAGGTAGACGCCCTGCCCGCCGGGGCCGACACCGCGGCCCTCGTCGCAGACGTTCTTGGCGGCCCGGGAGGCGATGTCGCGCGGGACGAGGTTGCCGAACGACGGGTAGATCCGCTCCAGGTAGTAGTCGCGCTCGGCCTCGGGGATCTCGGCCGGCGGCCGGGTGTCGCCCTTGGCCGAGGGCACCCAGATCCGGCCGTCGTTGCGCAGCGACTCGCTCATCAGGGTCAGCTTCGACTGGTGCTCGCCGGAGCGCGGGATGCAGGTAGGGTGGATCTGGGTGAAGCACGGGTTGGCGAAGTAGGCGCCGCGCCGGTGGGCCCGCCAGACGGCCGTGGCGTTGGAGTTCTTGGCGTTGGTGGAGAGGTAGAAGACGTTGCCGTAGCCGCCGCTGGCCAGCACCACCGCGTCGGCGGTGTAGGTCGAGACCGCGCCGGTCACCAGGTCCCGGGCGACGATGCCGCGCGCCCGTCCGTCGATCACCAGCAGGTCGAGCATCTCGGTGCGCGGGTGCATCTCGACGTTCCCGGCCGCGATCTGGCGCGACAGCGCCTGGTAGGCGCCGAGCAGCAGCTGCTGGCCGGTCTGGCCGCGGGCGTAGAAGGTGCGGGACACCTGGACGCCGCCGAAGGAGCGGGTGTCCAGCAGGCCGCCGTACTCGCGGGCGAACGGGACGCCCTGGGCCACGCACTGGTCGATGATCTCCACCGACACCTGGGCGAGCCGGTGCACGTTGGACTCGCGGGCGCGGAAGTCGCCGCCCTTGACGGTGTCGTAGAAGAGCCGGCGGATCGAGTCGCCGTCGTTGCGGTAGTTCTTGGCGGCGTTGATGCCGCCCTGGGCGGCGATCGAGTGGGCCCGTCGGGGGGAGTCCTGGAAGCAGAACTGCACCACGTGGTAGCCCTGTTCGGCGAGGGTGGCACCGGCCGCGCCGCCGGCCAGGCCGGTGCCGACCACGATCACGGTGTGCTTGCGCCGGTTGGCCGGGTTGACCAGCTTGGCGTCGAACCGCCGCTGGTCCCAGCGCTGTTCGATCGGCCCGGCGGGGGCCCTGGTGTCGGCGATCGGCTCGCCGACGCGGTAGTCGCTGTAGGCGCTCAACTCACCACTCCGGTCATCACGGCCACGGGGACGGACAGGAAGCCGACGGTCAGCACCAGGGCCAGGCCGTTGGCGGTCAGCTTCAACGCCCGGTCCCGGCGGGCGTTGTTGGCACCGAGGGTCTGCGCGGCGCTCCAGAAGCCGTGCCGGATGTGCAGACCGACGGCCAGCATCGCGACGACGTAGATCACGCAGCTGTACCAGTTCGAGAAGGAGGCCACGATGTTCTGGTACGGGTGGCCGTGTTCGGCGGCCGGGTTCACGGTGAGCGTGGTGAGGTCCAGGATGTGCCAGACGATGAACAGCGCCAGGATCACCCCGCCCCAGCGCATCGTGCGGGTCGCGTAACTGGCCCGCCGCCGCTGGTGCACGTACTTGCTCGGCCGGGCCGCGAGGTCGCGCCGGCTGAGCTGGTACGCGGCCACGCCGTGCAGCAGGACGGCGGCGAGCAGGCCGGCCCGGGCGATCCAGAGGAACCACTCGTGGCCGAGGAAGGGCTGGCCGAGGGTGCGCAGCCACGCCGCGTAGCCGTTGATGTCGTCCGGGCCGAAGAAGACCTTGAGGTTGCCCAGCATGTGTGCGACCAGGTACAGCAGCATGACCAGTCCGCTGACGGCCATGACCGCCTTCTTGCCGACGGTCGACCGCCAGAGGGTCGCCAGGGTGGACGGATGCCGGCCCGTCCGAGTCGCGGTTGTCATGGCGACAACGGTAGGGACGGCCGGGTGGGTGCGTCCAAGACATGATGCGGCTCGCGACGATAGCCAGTGCCTATCGAGTGTGCCTATCCTGGCCGGGTGCAGCTCCAGCAACTCCGCTACTTCCTCGCCGTCGCCGAGACCCGCCACTTCACCCGGGCGGCCGAGGCGGCCCATGTCGCCCAGCCCTCGCTCTCGCAGCAGATCCGCGCACTGGAGCGGGAGCTGGGTGCCGAACTGTTCCATCGCACCCGCGGCAACATCGCCCTCACCGACGCCGGCGACGCGCTGCTGCCACTCGCCCGGCGCATCCTCGCGGACACCGAGAGCGCCCGGCTGGCCGTCCAGGAGACGGTGCAGCTGCGCCGCGGCCGGGTCCGGCTGGGGGCGCCGCCGAGCCTCTGCACCAGCCTGGTGCCGGATGTCCTGCGGCTCTTCCGGGACCGCTACCCGGGGGTGGCACTGGTGGTCCGGGAGGGCGGCTCGCGGGACCTGGTCCGGACCCTGGCGGCGGGGGAACTGGACGTCGCGTTGATCATCACACCGCCGAGCGGTGAGGCGGCGCCCGCGCTGGCGGTCACCGAGCTGCTGCACGAGGAGCTGGTGCTGGTCTCCGCCGAAGCCGAAGCCGAAGCCGAAGCCGAAGCCGAAGCCGAAGCCGGGCCGCGCCGCCGGGCGCGGGTGGCGGAGCTGCGCGGGCGGCCGCTGGTGATGTTCCGCGAGGGCTACGACCTCCGGGAGGCGACGCTGGCGGCCTGCCGGGAGGCCGGGTTCGAGCCGGAGTTCGCGGTGGAGGGCGGCGAGATGGACGCGGTGCTCGGCTTCGTCCGGGCGGGGCTGGGGCCCGCCGTGCTGCCGGGCATGGTCGCGGCCCGCTCGGGGCTCGTCGTCACCCCGTTCGCCGGCCCGGGCCTCGGGCGGACCATCGCCGTCGCGCACGGCCACGAGGTCCCGCTGACCAGGGCGGCGGCCGCCCTGCGCGAGACACTGCTCTCCCATCTGCGCGGCGCGGCCCGCGACGGTGAGCTGCCGCCGGGGACTCGGCTGCTGCTGGGGCCGTGACAGGCGAGGGGCCCGGGACCACCGCGTGGTCCCGGGCCCCTCGCCCCGCCGTCGGACGGGCCGTTCGACGGGCCGTCAGGCCGGCAGCACGGCCTCGATCGCGGCGGTCACCTCGTCCGACTCCGGCTCGGTGCGCGGCCGGATCCGGGCGGCGACGGTGCCGTCCGGCGCGATGACGAACTTCTCGAAGTTCCAGGTGATGTCCCCGGCCTGGCCCTCGGCGTCGGCGCTCCGGGTCAGCTCGGCGTAGAGCGGGTGGCGGTCCTCACCGTTGACGTCGGTCTTCTCGAACAGCGGGAAGGTGACGCCGTAGGTGGTGGAGCAGAAGGTCCGGATCTCCCCGGCGCTGCCCGGCTCCTGACCGGCGAACTGGTTGGACGGGAAGCCCAGCACGGTGAAACCGCGCCCGGCGTACCGCTCCTGGAGCCGCTCCAGGCCCGCGTACTGCGGCGTCAGACCGCACTTGGAGGCGACGTTGACGATCAGCAGGGCCTTGCCCCGGTAGTCGCCCAGCGAGGCGGCCTCGCCGGACAGCGTGCGCAGCGGGATGTCGTACAGGCTCACGTAGGTCCCCTTCGGGATGGTCGGGTGTCGGGACGGGACTCGTCTCGGTACGGTAGCCGCCCCCGAGGCCGTCGCCCACGACCGGGTGGGCCCGGTCCGGGCGGTGTCCTGCCCGGTGGCCCGGTGACCACGGGCCACCGGGCAGGGCGCCCGGCGGTCCCGGCGCCGCCGTCAGCGGTGCCGCAGGTAGGCGGTGGCCGTCGCGCGCAGCCGCTCGTGCAGGCCGTCGTACGCGTGGGCGCGGCCCAGCAGGGACTTGGGCAGCTTGGCGGCCATCGTGTAGTTGGTGTCGCAGACGTTGGCCGCCGGGGCCAGCCCGGCCTGGCTGACCAGCTGGTAGGCGTCCAGCTCGTCCAGGCCCAGCAGGGCGCGCGTCCAGCCGACCAGGTCGTGCTGGCTGATCCGGAAGGCGTCCTCCAGCGGCCGCGCCGAGCCGGTGGAGATCAGGTACCGGTCGTTCTCCAGCCGGGGCCAGGCCGGTCCGCCGCCCTTGACCAGGTCGATCACCACCGTGGTGCGCATCGCCGTCTCCACCGCCGTCCCGCACACCTCGCCCTCGCCCTGGCGGGCGTGGCCGTCGCCGAGGGCCAGCAGTCCGCCGGGCACGTTGACGCCGAAGTAGGCGGTGGTGCCGGCCCGCATCTCCGGGGTGTCGAGGTTGCCGCCGTGCGCGCCCGGGGTGATCGACATCAGGGTCTCGCCGGCCGCCGGGGCGACGCCCACCGTGCCGTGCATCGGGTCCAGCGGCAGCTCGGCGGTGAAGTCGCTGTTCCGGGCCCGGAACCGGCAGACCCCGGCCGCCGTGTCCAGCTCGTAGATCCAGACCCGTTCCTCCAGCGGCGGGTGCAGCAGCGCGGTGGTGTGGGTGCCGGTCAGCGCGCCGAAGTGCGGGAAGGTGCTGGAGACGCCCCAGTCCCGGGCGGGGGTGATCTCCACGAAGTGCACCGCGAGGGTGTCGCCCGGTTCGGCGCCGGCCACCGCGATCGGGCCGGTCACGGGGTTCAGGTAGGGGAAGTCGCAGACCTGGCTGGGCAGGTCGCCGAAGCCGCGTACCCGCCCGCCGAAGCAGTCCTCGGTGGTGAGTTCGACGACGGTGCCGGGCTGGACGGTCACCAGCGGCGCACGGCCGCCGAAGGTGTACGCGTACTCCTCCGGGCCGGGCGTGAGGGAGACGATGTCGGGCAGGTTCACTGGTTCTCCTTCGGGAGGGGGCCGGCGGCGGTCCTGGGAGTGGTATCGGCATCGGCGCCGGTGCCCGGGTCGGCGACCGCCAGACGCGGGCGGCGTCCGGTGGCGACCAGCCCGGTCAGCACCAGCAGGCCGAGCGCCAGCCAGACGAAGCCCAGCCGCTGGGCGGCGATGTCGGCGTTGACGACCACGTACGCCAGGATCACGAAGCCGATGGCCGGGGCGACGAGGTGGCGCCAGTAGTCGCGGCTGCGCGAGCGGATCAGGTAGTGCACCACCACCGACACGTGCAGCACCAGGAAGGTGGTCAGCGCCCCGAAGTTCACCAGGGTGCTGAGCAGTGTGATGCCGTCCTCGCGGGAGGCCGTGTAGAGGCCGAGCAGCAGCGAGACCCCGGCGGTCAGCAGGGTGGCGTTGACCGGGACGCGGTGGCGCGGGTGGACCTTGGCGAGGAAGGCGGGCAACTGCCGGTCGCGGGCCATCGCGTACAGCAGCCGCGAGGTGGCCGCCTGGGCCACCAGGGAGTTGGCGAAGCCCCAGGCGACGGCGGTGGCGGCGGCCGTCAGGGTGGCGAGCCAGCCGCCGGCGGCGGTGCGGGCCGCGTCGTAGAAGGCGGTGCCGTTCGGGTCGCCCTGGCCGATCAGTGCCTCCGGGTCTGGCACCAGCAGGGAGGCGATCCAGGTCTGGGCGATGAACAGCGACCCGGCCAGCAGCAGTGCGGCGATCATCGAGCGGCCGATCGCGCGGGCGGAGTCCCGGTTCTCCTCCGAGAGGGTGGAGATCCCGTCGAAGCCGAGGAAGCTCAGCACCGCGATCGACACCGCCCCGAACACCAGGCTCCAGGAGAAGGTGTGCGGGTTGTACAGCGGGGTGAGGTCGAAGCCCCGGCCCTTGCCGGAGGCGAGGGCGGCCAGGCCGACGGCGATGAAGACGGCCAGCACCACCAGTTCGCCGATCAGCATCGCCTTGTTGACCCGGGCGGTCATCTCGACGCCCAGGTAGTTGACGGCGGTGTTGAGCAGCACGAAGCCGACCAGCCAGAGCCAGACCGGCACCGCGGGCACCAGCGAGTTCATCGCCACGCCGGCGATCAGGTAGAGCAGGCCGGGCACCAGCACGTAGTCCAGCAGGATCATCCACCCGGACAGGAACCCGATCGGCGCCGCGATGCCCCGGCCCGCGTAGGTGTACACCGAGCCTGCCATCGGGAAGGCCCGCGACATCTGCGCGTACGAGAGGGCGGTGAACATCATCGCCACCATCCCGAGCACGTAGGCCAGGGCGACCATGCCGCCCGAGCCCTGGAAGACGCTGCCGAAGATGCCGAACGGGGCGATCGGCACCATGAACACCAGACCGTAGACCAGCAGGTCGGTGAAGCGGAGTGAGCGGCGCAGCTCCTGTCGGTAGCCGTAGTTCTCGATGTTCTGGGGCGCGGGTGCTTCGGACATGGGGGCTCTCTCCCGTGACGACCCTGGGGTGGTGGGGGAGAGAGTAGAGGCAGTTATTTCCAAATGGAAGAGTTTCGGCCCGGGTGAGGTGCCGGGCGTGGCGCCGGGCGGGCGGGCGCCCCCCGGGCCGCCGGACCCGCCGGGGCCTCCGCGGACGCCCGTCAGGACAGCACGGTGAAGCCCAGCCCCTCCGCCCGCGCCAGGTGCACCCGCTCCCGCGCCGGGCCCAGCGGTGCCCGTGCCCAGGCCCGCCGGGTCGCCGCGTCCTCCCCGTGCAGCAGCCGCAGCGCCGCCCCCGCGAGCCCGTCCGGCACCAGCTCGCCGCGCGCCGCGAGCGCCGCCAGCAGGTGCAGTCCGTCGTAGAGGCCCACCGCGTACGCGTCCAGCACCGGCGCGTACGGTCCGAACACCGCCCGGTGCTGCTCCGCCAGCCGCAGCCGCCGCTCCTCCGTGAGGTTCGCGAACGACGGCATCGACGCGTACAGCGTCCCGGTGTCGTCGCCGCCGTACGCCAGCAGGCTGTTCTCCTCCAGCGCGCCGGAGAGCCGCACCAGCCGGCGGTCCAGGCCGCTGCGGCGCAGCGCCCGGTTGAACCGCACCAGGTCCCGGCCGATCAGGCTCAGCAGCAGCGCGTCGGCCCGGGCGGCGCGGACCGCGTCGAGCAGTGGCTCCAGCGCCCGTTCCGTCGCCCCGAACGGCAGGTGACGCGCCAGCACCACCCGGGCCGGGGTGCGGGCGATCGCCGCCCCGGCCGCCCGGTGCACCGCGCGCGGCCAGATGTAGTCGTTGCCGACCAGCGCCCAGCGGCGAATCTGGTGACTGGTAGTCAACTGCTCGATGGTCGCGTGCAGTTGATGGTCCGGGGTGGCGCCGGTGCAGACCACCCCGGCCAGCCGGGTGCCGCCCTCGTGTGGCGGGGTGAACACGTACGCGGTCCGCCCGGCCGTCACCGTCTCCACAGCCCGGTGCACGTCGCTGGAGTGGCAGCCGGCCGCCGCGTCCACCGCGCCCGCGGCCAGCAGCAGCGCCACTTCGCCCGCCACCGCGGCCGGCTCCGCCCCGCCGTCCACCAGCACCAGCTCCAGTGGCACCCCGCGTACCCCGCCGCCCGCGTTCACCTCGTGCGCGGCCAGCAGGGCACCGTCCAGCGCGGACGGGCCGGTCAGCCCGAGCGGCCCGGACTGCGGCACGACCAGGCCCACCCGAAGCGCCGGTGCCTCCCGGGGGGAGTACAGCGCGTCGAGCGATTCGAACAACTTCACGTCGGCGCTCATCGCTTGCGAGTATGGTCATGGCAGCGATTCCGGCAAGCGGTGGGGAAAGAGGCAAGGCGATGACGACAGACACCTCCGCCGCCGCCGAGACCCTTTCCGCCGCTCCGGCCGGTCCTGCCGCCGGTGAGCCGCTGCTGATCGAACTCCTCACCGTCGCCCAGCGCCGTCTCGCCCGCGGCCTCGCCGCCCAGCTGGAGGCGGAGGGCTGCACCCTCGACCAGTGGCGGGTCATGCGCGCCCTCGCCGACGGCGACGGCCACTCCATGGGCGACCTCGCCCACGCCCTGCTCATCCCGCAGGCCAGCCTCAGCCGCGTGGTCGACGCCCTCGCCGACGCCGGCTGGGTCTACCGCCGCCAGGACGACCGCGACCGCCGCCGCATCACCGCCCACCTCTCCCGCCGCGGCCACACCCGGCTCACCCGCCTCGACGCGCTCGCCGCCGCCCACGACGCCGCCGTCCGCACCGCCTGCGGCTCCGCCGACCCGGGGCCCCTGCTGCGCCACCTCACCGGCGCCTGAGCGGTCACGGCCGCCCCGGGACCGACCCGGGCGCCCTCTCCGGGAGTCCTCGTGCGGACAAGCCCTACCGGTGTTCCACCGGTGGCGTGCCACTCCCGTCCAGGCGCGCGGCGACGGCGGCGAAGTCGGCGCTGTACCAGTGCTCGGGGCGCATCCGGATGGCTATGTCGGCGGTCAGCTGCTCGGTGGTGGCGGCCAGGTAGGCGCGGGCGGTGGCGGGCGGCATGTAGCGGTGGGCCAGGGCGGCGCGCTCGGCGGGATCGAGCCGGTCCTCGATCTCCACCACCGGGCCCTCCACGCTGACGTAGCGGCACGGCGGCTCCTCCTGCTGGGCACAGAGCGCGAACCGGCCGGCGGCCCTGATCCGGCGGGCCTTGGCGGAGTGGCGGCCGGTGAGGATGGTGAGTACGCCACCGGGTCGGTAGGAGTACCAGATCGGGACGGCGAGGACGCCCCGGTCCGGTTCGATGCCCTCGTCGGCGATGGCGAGGACGCCGACGTGGACGGCGGCCAGAAAGCTCTCGCGCTCGGTGGCGCTCATGCTGAAGGACATGGCGTGGGCCTCCCGGGGTGCGGAAGCCCCGCGCGCAGCGGGCGCGCGCGGGCGGCTCCTGCTACGTACCCGCACAGTCGCCGCCCCGAACGCGTACCCCGAACTCCGGCCTGACCCGGAAGCCGATGCCGAAGTTCCGCCGCGCCCGGTGGGTCGGGCCCAGGTGCGGTGTGTCGACCGGCACGTGCACAGGCGGGATCCGGTGCCGCGCGCCGGCGATCCGGGTGGGGCCGGTGCGGGGCGGCTCGGTGCGGGCTCTGTTCGTGCACCTGTCCGGCCGCCGAACTGGCGTGCCCAGCCGGAGGTCCGATCCGGGCCGGAAAGCGCGTCCGGTGTGTGGCGGGCGTGAAGGGACGGTGTGCGAGGTTGGCCCGCTCCGGCTTCCTGGGTACCGTCGGTGGCACGCCGGGCCTGTCATGGTTGCCATGTTCAACTTGGGCTTCTCCCAAGGGTGTTGCCGCATGCGAGGCAGGAGCCTCACACGCGGCGGGACCGGGGGAACCGCCCCGGGGTTGCGGCAGGGGGGATGGGGGTCGGCCCGGGGGCGGGGGAAGCCCCGGCCGTCGTGTCCCGTTCAGGACCAGCGCGCCCGGTACGCCCTTACCCGATCGAGGGACGCCCTCCCCTGACCGCAGCCGACCCGACTCGACCCGACACGACGCCCACCGCCGCCACCCGGCCCGCCCGGTCGGCCGCCGCACCGATGTCGTCTCCGCCGTCCGGTCCACCACCGCGCCCCCTGGTCCGCCACGCCGCGACCAGCAGCAGCGCGCCCGCAGCGGCGGGCGCGCGGAAGGAACGTACCCATGACCCGCCACGCCTGCTGTCTCCCTGCCCGCCCCACCCCCGGCCTCGCCCGCACCGCCCGCCTTCGGGCGGTGGCCCGGTGAGCGCGCTGCCCCGCCGGCCCAAGAGCCCGCCGGGCCGCCCCCGCAAGAACGCCCCGCCGGGCAGCGCCCGCCCCCGCCGCTCGCTGCGCCACCGCACCCCCGTCCGCGCGCTGCGGGCCGTCCCCTGGCGGTACGACCTGCCTGCCTCGCTGGTGGTCTTCCTGGTCGCCCTGCCGCTCTGCGTCGGCGTCGCGGTGGCCTCCGGCGTCCCGGCCGAACTCGGGCTGGTCACCGGGATCGTCGGCGGCCTGGTGGTCGGCGCGCTGCCCGGCAGCAGCCTCCAGGTCAGCGGACCGGCCGCCGGGCTGACCGTCCTGGTCTACGAGGCGGTCAGGGAGTACGGCGCCGGTGCGCTCGGTGTGCTGGTGCTCGCCACCGGGCTGCTCCAACTGGCCATGGGCGCCTTACGCCTGGGCCGCTGGTTCCGCGCCATGTCCGCCTCCGTGGTGCACGGCATGCTGGCCGGCATCGGCCTGACCCTGCTCTTCGGCCAGCTGTACGCGCTCGCCGACCGCAGGGCGCCCGCGACCGGGCCCGAGAAGATCGCCGGCCTGCCCGCGCTGCTGCGCGACGCCGTCACCGGCGCGGCCACCCCGAGCGCGGTCGCCCTCGGCGTGGCGACCCTGCTGGTCCTGTCCTTCTGGAAGTACCTGCCGGCCCGGGTGGCCCAGGCCGTGCCGGCGCCGCTGGCCGCCGTCGGCCTCGCCGCCGCCGTCACGGCCGCCGCCGACCTGCCGGTGGCCCGGGTCCGGGTCTCCGGCCTGCTCGACGTGGTCCATCTGCCGGGGCGCGGGGCGCTCGGCGCACTGGCCGGCACGGCGGGCCTCGGCACCGTCCTCGCCTTCACCCTGATCGCCTCCGCCGAGACCCTGTTCAGCGCGGCCGCCGTCGACCGGATGCACCACGGCCCGCGCACCGACTACGACCGGGAGCTGACCGCCCAGGGCGTCGGCAACACGCTCTGCGGGCTGCTCGGCGCGCTCCCGATGACGGCGGTGATCGTGCGCAGCGCGGCCAACGTCCAGGCGGGCGCCCGGACCAAGGTCTCGCGCACCCTGCACGGGCTCTGGCTGCTGCTGTTCACCGCGTTCCTGCCCGGCGTGCTCGGCCTCGTCCCGCTGACGGCGCTGGCCGCCGTGCTGGTACACGCGGGTGCCAAGCTCGTCCCGGTCCGCCGGATCGTCGGGCTCTGCCGGGAGCACCGGGGGGAGGCGGTGGTCCTGGGGGTGACGGCGGTGGCGATCATCACCACGGATCTGTTCGAGGGGGTGCTGATCGGGATCGGCCTGGCGGTGGTCAAATCGGCCTGGCAGACCTCCCACCTGCAGATCGGCGTCGAGGACCTGCCCGGGGGGCCCGGGGAGGAACCGGGGGAGCGCCCGTTGCGGGTGCGGCTGAGCGGCAATGCCACCTTCCTGCGGCTGCCCCGGCTGCTGGACACGCTGGAGAAGCTGCCGGCGGACCGCCCGGTCGAACTCGACTGGTCGGGGCTGCGCCATCTCGACCACGCCTGTGCGGTGGCGCTCGCCGCCTGGGCCGCGCAGCACCGGGCGCGCAGCTCCGCGCCGCTGGCGGTGGAGCCGCCGTTGCCCACCGTGGTCTGACGGGCGGCGACGGAGCCGAGCCGGCCGCCCTTCGGAAGATCCGTCGGGCGGCCGGGGCGGTTGGGCGTTCGTCGGTCCGGTTCGGTTCCGCCCGGTTCGGTTTCGACCGGGCGGGTTTCAGCCTGGCCGGCCGGTCAGCCGGTCAGCCGGTCAGCCGGTCAGCCGGTCAGCCGGTCAGCCGGTCGGCGTCGGCTGCGAGCCGTGCCGGGTGCGATCGGTCCCTTCCCCGGCTCGGGCTCCCCGGCCGCCGACCCGTCGGGGCAGCAGGCGGTCCAGCGCGAACGGACCCGGGCCGAGCACGGCGATCGCGAGGAACGCCCAGCAGAACATCACCGAGGCCTCGCCGCCGTTCTGGATCGGGAGCAGGGCGTGCTCCTGGTGGACGGTGAAGTAGGCGTAGGCCATGGAGCCGGAGCAGAGCAGCGCGGCGGCCCTGGTGCCGAGACCGGCCAGGACCAGTCCGCCACCGACGAGTTGGATCAGCGCGGCCCACCAGCCGGGCCACTGGCCGGCCGGGACGGAGCCGCCGCCCTTGACACCGCCGAGCACGCCGAACAGCGAGGCGGCTCCGTGGCAGGCGAAGAGCAGTCCGACGACGATCCGGAAGGCCGTCAGAACGAGGGGTCGGGCGGTGTCCACCGCGTGTCGGGGGTGTACTGACATGGGGAAGCGCCTCCTGTGGGGGGAGGAGGAATGGTGGAGCAAAGCTAGCGGTGGTCTAGTCCATTTGACAATGTGTCGTCAATTAACTGTTGCTTATGCCGGGCTGTCGCGAGCCCGGGGCGGATCGGGGTCCGAAGCGGTGCGCCGGGGCGCGCCGGTGGGTGCCGGGGAGCGTCGGATCGCGCGGGGCGCGAAGAGCGGTGAGTGGCTGCGGCCTTTCTTGACCGATCGATCTAGATAGGGATAGCGTTCAGGCATGGCGCGTACCAAGGAATTCGACCCCGACGCGGTGCTCCAGTCGGCTCTTGAGCTGTTCTGGCGGCGCGGCTACGAGGCCACCTCGATGGCCGACCTGGTCGAGGAGCTCGGGATCGCCCGTGCCAGCATCTACGCCACCTTCGGCAGCAAGTGCGAGCTCTATCTGCGCGCGCTGGAGCGCTACGGCGAGCAGAACGAGCCGGTGCTGCTGGCCGAGCTGTCCCAGCCCGGGCCGGTGCTGCCGGCCGTCCGCGCGCTGGTCCGCCGCTATGCGCGGGAGGCCGCCGAGGACGATCTCAGGCGTGGCTGTTTCGTCACCAACACGGCGGTCGAACTCGCCCCGCACGAACCGGCCGCGGCTCGCCGGGTGGAGGCGAGCCTCGGCCACCTGGAGACGGTGCTCGCTGCCGCCCTGGTTCGCGCGCAGGCGCAGGGGGAGCTGCCCGGCGGCCGTGATCCGCGGGCGCTGGCGCGGATGCTGCTGGTGCTGATGCAGGGCATGCGCGTGATCGGCAAGGTCGGCGACGGCGCGGCCCGGCTGCACGACGCGGCCGAGCTGGCGCTGGCGCTGCTGGACTGAGGGTTTCGCGGTGCCGGCCGGGGTGTGCCCGGTCGGCGTCCCGTCGCCGGTCCTCTTCGTGGACCGGCCATTTTTCTGGCTCAATATTGGACCGAACGATCAATATAGATGGGGTCTGTGCGACCTCCTGGGCGGGCGTCGCCGCCGTTCCCGGATCCGCACCCGCCCCTTCCCCGGGGTTGCCAAGGAGCACTTCTCATGACCACGCGATTCGCCGACCAGTCCGTCCTCGTCACCGGTGGCGGCAGCGGAATCGGCCGCGCCATCGCCCTCGCCTTCGCCCGGGAGGGCGCCCGGGTCGCCGTCGCGGGCCGCACCGGGAGCTCGCTCGCCGAGACGGTCGGCCTGGTCGAGCGGGAGGGCGGCAAGGCCGTCGCCCTGGTCGCCGATGTGACGAACAGTCAGGACGCCGCCCGTCTGGTCCGGGAGACCGTCGAGCACTTCGGCGGTCTGGACGTCGCCGTCAACAACGCTGGGATCCTCGGTACCCCCGCACCCGTCGCGGACCTGGAGGAGGACGAATGGCGGCGCGTCCTGGACACCAACCTGACCGGCACCTGGCTCGCCATGAAGTACGAGATAGCCCACATGCGGGCCAACGGTGGCGGCGCCATCGTCAACATCGCCTCCAGCCTCGGCGTTCACCTGCGGCTGCCCGGCCTCGGTGCCTACGCCGTCTCCAAGGCGGCCATCGGCACCCTCACCCGCAGCGCGGCCCGTGACCACATCGGCGACGGCGTGCGGATCAACTCGGTCAGCCCCGGCCCGGTCGAGACCGCCATGTCCACCCGCCCCGGCGAGGGCACCGCCGAGAAGGCCGACCGGATGAAGGTCCAGGTCCCCGTCGGCCGCTCCGGCGCCGTCGAGGAGATCGCCGCCGCCGTCCTCCATCTCGCCTCCCCCGAGGCGGGCTTCACCGTCGGCGCCGACCTCGTCCTGGACGGCGGCATCACGGCCTGAGCCCTGAGCCCTGAGTCCTGAGCCCCGGCCCCGAACGGCCCCGGACGGTCGAGTGGCGGAATCTGTCGCTGCCCGACCGTCCGGCCGTGCTCTACGCGGACAGCGCCTGCCCGTCGTCGGTGAGGGCACAGGCGGCGGCGAGTTCGTCGAGGGAGAGGTCGAGGGCGAAGGCCAGGGCGGCGATGGTGAAGAAGGCGGGAGTGGGGGCGCGGCCCGTCTCGATCTTGCGCAGGGTCTCCGCGGAGACGCCGGCGGCCGCCGCGACCTCGACCATGCTGCGCTCGCCGCGCGCCTCGCGCAGCAGCGCGCCGAAGCGCTCGCCGCGCTCGCGCTCCCAGGGTGTCAGTGGAGTCCTCACCATGGTTTCGATAGTAGGGGGTGCGGCGGGGGAGACGGAGCGAGGTGCTGGCGGGCCGGAGTGGGGAGGGCCGGGGAGCGTGATACAAATACCGGTATAAGAATTGGGTTGATGAGGGGAGTCGAAACCATGGTGGAGCTCAAGTCGGATCCGGCGCTCGCCGCGATGCGCGAGGCCGGGCGGGTGGTGGCCGACGCCCTGGCCGCCGTGGAGGGCGCGGCGGCGGTGGGCGTCAGCCTGCTGGAGCTGGACGAGGTGGCGCGCGGGGTGCTGCGCGACGCCGGGGCGACCTCGCCCTTCCTCGGGTACCGGCCGTCGTTCGCGCCGGTGCCGTTCCCCGCGGTGATCTGCGCCTCCGTCAACGACGCCGTGGTGCACGGAATCCCGGACGGCTACCGGTTGCGCGACGGCGACCTGGTCAGCATCGACTGCGGCGCGGTGCTGGACGGCTGGGCGGGCGACGCCGCCGTCAGCTTCACCGTCGGCCTCCCGAGGCCGGGCGACCGGGAGCTGATCGACGCCACCCGGCGGGCACTGGAGGCCGGGATCGCCGCGGCCGTCGTCGGCAACCGGACCGGCGACATCGCGCACGCGATCGCCGGCGTCGCGCGCGGTGCCCGTTACGGCCTGCCGGAGGGCTTCGGCGGCCACGGGATCGGGCGGCGGATGCACGAGGACCCGCACGTGCCCAACGAGGGCCGCCCGGGCCGGGGTTACCCGCTCAGGCCCGGGCTGGTGCTCGCCATCGAGCCGATGCTCACGGCCGGCGGCCGGGACGACTACTGCACCGCCCCGGACGGCTGGACGCTGCGCACCACCGACGGCAGCCGGGCCGCGCACATCGAGCACACCGTGGCGATCACCGAGGACGGCCCGCGCGTCCTGACCCTGCCGTAGGGCCGCCCCGGCGCCGGGAGCCCCGGTGCCGAGCGGCCGCAGCCGACGCCGTCACACCAGCAGCCGCAGCCGGGACGCGGCGACGCCCACCCGGATGCTCTGGCCCCAGGTCAGCTCCAGCGCGTCCGCCTCGATGCCGTCCCCGAAGGCGACCAGCCGCTCGGACTCGACCGTCAGCACCAGCTCCCGGCCGCCGTCGAGCACCCCGTGCACCCGGCTGGTGCCGGTCGCGGGGGAGGGCCACGCCTCGCGGACGAACCAGGCGAGCGCCGGCGCGACCGCCTCCGGCAGCTGGACCGGGCCGCCGCGCTCCAGCCAGGCCGAGCGGCACCAGCCGGTGGCGCCGGTCCCGGTGCCGACCAACACGCCCGACGAGGCCTGCGGCTCCGCCTCGCCGCCGCTCACCGCCAGGCGGTAGCGCGCCGTCTGATGGCCCGGCTGCCCGAGGTACACCTCGTTCAGGGCCAGCAGCCGCTGGGTGTCGTCCGCGACCGCCTCGACCATGGTGCGCTCCTCCAGGTGCCGGGCGCCGGTGCGGCTGACGGCGGCCGGGAGCAGGGCGGAGAGCGCGGAGGCGCGGTGCCGGACCAGCACGCCGGGGTTGCGGCCGGGGTCGCCGTCCACCCCGATCACCGGCTGCCCGTCCAGGTACTTGGCGACGTTGGCGACCAGTCCGTCCTGGCCGACCACGACCACCACGTCCTCCGGCTCGAACAGGAAGCGCGGCAGGTCGGTCCGCTCCACTCGGGTGCGCCGCCAGTCCAGCGGCACGGCGGCCGCGGCCCTGCCCAGCGCCTCGGTCTGCCGGCGGTGGCGCTGTTCCACCTCCTCGACGGACCGGCCCCGGGAGGACAGGAAGAACGCGGCCTGGCCGGGCGTGCCGTGGTGGGCGAGCAGTTCGTCGTACTCGGTGCGGCGGTGCACCAGGACCGCCCTCGGTGCGAGGCTCACCGTCCGGCCCCGCCGCCGTTGCCCCCGCTGGGACCGCCGCCCTGGGCGCCCGCCGGTGCGCCGAGCCTGGCCAGCAGCCCGGTGAGCACGTCCGGGGTGAGGGTGACGCTGTCGATCCGGGGCAGGTGCTCCGCGAGCCGCATCAGGGCGAGCGCCCGCAGGACGCCCGGGTCGGCCTGCTGGTGGGCGGTCAGCCAGGCCGCCTCGGCGGCGGCGCGGGCGTCGCCGAGGGCACGGGCGGCGTCGGCCTCGGCGGTGGCGAGCCGGGTGCGGCGCTCGGCCTCGGCCTCGGTGCGGACTTTGTCGGCGACCGCCTCCTCCTCCGCCTGGAGCCGGCTGTTGGCGCCCTGCTGGGCGAGCAACTGTTCCTCCCGGCGGGCCAGTTCGATCCGGTTGGCGAGTTCGTTCTCGGCGATGCCGCGCTCGTGCTCCACGGCGACGGCCCGCCGCTCGAAGGTGGCCCGGTCGGCCTCCTGCTGGACCAGTTCGCGGGCGGGGGTGCGCAGCGCGCGCTCCACCTCCGGCTCGGGGCGCAGCGCGACCACCCGGACGGCGATCACGGCGAGCCCGGTCTCGGTGATCCGGGGCTCGGCGGCGAGCCCGGCGGCCATCCGCTCGCGGACCGCGCTGACACCGTCGACCAGCGCGGTGGCGAGCGGGGTGCGGGCGAGCAGGCCGAGGGCGTGCTGCTGGGCGGTCTCGGTGAGCAGGGTGGCGAGCTGGTCGAGCGGGGCGGCGCGCCAGGCGCCGGTGTCCGGGTCGATGCCGAAGTCCACGCGGGTGGCCGCGGTGGCCGGTTCGGTGATCCGGTAGGTGAGCGTGGCCTGGACGGTGACGTCCTGGAAGTCGGAGGTGCGGGCGTGGAAGAGCATGGCGAGTTCGCGGTCGTCCACCGGCACCTCGGAGAGGGCGGCGGTGAGCGGGCGGAACCAGAAGGCCAGCCCGGTGCCCTCGTGGGCGATCTCCCCTCGGTTCAGGTGGCGGATGTGGGCGGTGGGGACGGCGCGCAGATGGCGCAGTCCGAAGCGCTTGCTGATGTCGGCCATGAGTTACTCCCTCTTTTCGTCACTAGGACGATATTGCGGAGTCCGCAATCTCGTCAAGGTGACGAAAAGGGGTGGGCGGAGCCCGAGCCCCCCGGCGCGGGCCCTCGTGGGAGGATCGCCGGGTGCTGAGGATGCGAACGGACACGGCGCGGGAGCGGTACCGGGGGGCGGTGCGCGCCTCGGCGGTGCTGCTCGCGGCCGCCTGCGCGGTCGGGGCGGGTGGCGGGCCCGCCCGCGCGGCCGACGGCGCCGGCGAGCTGTTCACCCTCACCGACCCGCGCATCACCGAGTCCAGCGGCCTCGCCGCCAGCCAGGCCCACCCGGGCGTCTACTGGACGCACAACGACAGCGACGACGGCCCCTACGTCTACGCCGTCGACAGCGAGGGCCGCACCGTCGCCACCGTCACCCTGCGCGGCGTCAAGCCGCGCGACGTCGAGGCGATCTCGCTCGGCCCCGACGGACGGCTCTACCTCGGCGACATCGGGGACAACCTCGGCGGCACCTGGCCCGAGGTCTGGATCTACGCCTTCGCCGAACCCGCCGAGCTGCGCGACCAGACCGTGGACGCCGTCCGCTACCGGGTGCGCTACGAGGACGGGCCGCGCGACGCCGAGGCACTGATGGTCCACCCGGTGACCGGCCGGGCCTACATCGCCAGCAAGAAGCAGGGCGGCGGCGGCCTCTACCAGGGCCCCGAGAAGCTGTCGGCCACCGGCGTCAACACCTTCCGCCGGATCGGCGACGCCCCCTGGACCACGGACGGCGCCTTCTCGCCGGACGGCACCCGGCTCGTCCTGCGCGGCTACTTCTCCGCCACCCTCTACCGCTGGCAGGACGGTGCACCCGGTCAGCCCACGCCGCTCAGTGCGCCGTTGCAGCGCCAGGGCGAGTCGGTCACCTTCACCGCGGACGGCCGGGCGCTGCTCTACGGCAGCGAGGGAAAGGGCAGTCCGGTCTGGCGCTCACCGCTCGGCGACGGCCAACTCCCGGACACCGTCCAGCCGGTACCGTCCACCTCGCCGTCCTCGCCCCCTGCGACCGCACCCGCCCCGCCGCCCTCCGGGGCGCCCGCCGCCGCCTCCGCCGGCGACTCGTCCGGCGGGCCGTCGAACGGCGCCCTCGGCCTGCTGGTGGTGATCGCCGCCGTGGCCGCCGCGGCCGGCCTGCGCAGGAAACGCCGCTCCGGCTGAGGCGGTGTCGGGGCAGGGAACTCCCCACCCCGCAAAGGCCGGTTGACCGGATGGGGCGGGCGGCCCGCCGGCATCATGCCCTGTGCCTTCCGGCCGTACGCGCCCGCCGAGCCGCCGGTGCGGGGCACCGACCGGGGCCCGTCCACCATCCTGCTCGCCCGGAACCTGCGGGATCCGGCCACGCCCTACCAGGGCGCCCTCCGCCTCCGCGAGGCGCTCGGCACGCGGGCCCGGATGGTGGTCGTCGGCTCGGGCGGCCACGATGCCCACGTCGCCAACGGGAGCGCCTGCGGGGGGTGCGGTGGTGACGGACTTCCTGGTCACCGGCCACCGCACCGCCGGGGACACCCGCCGCCCGGCCGTCCGGCCGGGGCCCCGGACCGGCCCGCCGTCCGTGCCCCGGGTCTCCGTCCGCCCCGCGTCACCGCGGCCGGCGCGGGGCCGGGCAGGGCGGTCGCCGCCGGAGCCGAACCGCCCGCGGTGGGACGGGCCGTGGGCGAACGGCCCGCTCGGCGCGGGGCCTCCCCGGCGGGCCTGCGCCGAGCGATCCGAACGTGGCGAATCTGTCGCAGATTTGTAACCTGGCTTGGCGAACACCCGCCCCACGCACGGTTTTCGTGGACGTAGTGTTCCAGCTATGCCACCGAAGAGCCGCATACCTTCCCCGGACCCGGGCGACACGTGGGTGCCGCGACCCCGGCGCCGCGCCACCCCGCTCGCCCTGGCCGGCCACGCGGCGAAGTTCCTCGGCTACAGCACGCTGGGCGGCGTCCTGCTGGCGGGTCTGGTGCTGCCCGCGGCGGGGGCGCTCGGCCTCGGTGCGAAGAGCGGTGTCGAGAGCTTCGAGAACATTCCGGACGACTTCAAGGCCCCGCCGCTCACCCAGGCCACCCAGATCTTCGACGCCAAGGGCGGCCTGATCGCCAAGGTCTTCGAGCGTGACCGCACGGTGATCACCGCCGACCGGATGTCCCCCCTGATACGCCAGGCCCAGGTGGACATCGAGGACGCCCGCTTCTACGAGCACGGCGCGGTCGACCTCAAGGGTGTCCTCCGGGCCATCACCAAGAACGCGGAGAGCGGCGCCACCGTGCAGGGCGCCTCGACCCTGACCCAGCAGTACGTGAAGAACGTCAACGTCGAGAAGGCCGGCGACGACCAGGCCGCCGTCCTGGAGGCGCAGCGCAAGACGCTGGGCCGCAAGATCCAGGAGCTCAAGTACGCCATCAAGCTGGAAGAGGACCTGACGAAGGATCAGATCCTCACCAACTACCTGAACATCACCTTCTACGGGCACCAGGCGTACGGCATCCAGGCGGCCTCCCAGCGGTACTTCAGCAAGGACGCCATCGACCTGACGCTCCCCGAGGCGGCCACGCTCGCGGGCCTGGTGCAGAACCCCTCCCAGTACGACCCGAAGCTGCACCCGGTGGCCGCGCAGAAGCGCCGGGACACCGTCATCGACAAGATGGTGGAGAACAAGCACATCACCGCCGAGCAGGCGCGGGAGGCCAAGGCCGCCCCGCTCGGCCTCCGCTACAAGGACCCGCAGAGCGGCTGCATCATGGCCAACGCGGGCATGGGCTTCTTCTGCGACTACGTCCGGCACGTGGTCAGGCAGGACCCGGTGTTCGGCAAGACCGCCGCCGAGCGCAAGAAGCTGTGGGACCAGGGCGGGCTGAACATCTACACCACCCTGGACCCGGACAAGCAGGCCGCCGCCCAGAACGCGGTGACCAAGCGGGTCTACGTCACCGACCCGGTCTCGGCGGCCGTGACCATGGTCGAGCCGGGCAGCGGCAAGATCCTGGCGATGGCCCAGACCCGCCCCTACGGGCTGGACCCGAACAAGAACGAGACCGTCGTCAACTACAACGTGGACGCGGCGATGGGCGGCGGCAACGGCTTCCAGCCCGGCTCCAACTTCAAGCCGATCGTGGCCGCCGCCGCCCTGGAGGCCGGGCTGCCGGCCACCCAGTCGTACCCGTCGCCGAACCGGATGGACTGGCCGACGATCAAGACCTGCGACGGCACCTGGAAGAACCTGGAGAAGGGCAAGAAGGGCGGCTCGATCCCCAACGAGTCCTCCAGTGAGGAGGGTCCGTACGACCTGAAGCAGGCGATGGCCCTCTCGGTGAACACCTACTTCGTGCAGATGGAGCAGGAGATCGGCCTCTGCGCGGTCAAGCAGATGGCCAACAAGCTGGGTGTCGCGGGCAAGGCGAGCGGTGATCCGCTCCAGGAGCTGCCCGCGCTGGGCCTCGGCACCCAGGAGGTGAGCCCGCTGGTGATGGCGAACGTCTACGCCACCTTCGCCGCCGGGGGCACCCACTGCGCGCCGCTGGCGATCAGCGGGATCACCACGATGGACGGCAAGGACGTGCCGGTGAGCCCCGCCAAGTGCGAGCGGGTGATGTCCGAGAACACCGCGGACGTCATCAACACCGTCCTGCTCGGGGTGACCGAGAAGGGCGGCACCGCGCGCGACCTCGGCCTGGACGACGGCCGGCAGATCGCGGGCAAGACCGGCACCACCGACGAGAAGAAGTCGGCCTGGTTCAGCGGCTACACCGCCAACCTGGCCGCCTCGGTCTGGCTCGGCGGCCCGTCCAAGGGCGTGCCGATGAAGAACATCCGGATCGGCGGCAGGTACTACCCGGAGATCTTCGGCGCCACCGGCCCGGGCCCGATCTGGCAGCTGGCCATGAACCAGGCGCTGAGGAACATGCCGGAGGAGACCTTCGACACCGTCTACATCCCGGACCCGCCGCCCAAGCGCGACCCGTCCACGAGCCCGACCGGCTCCGGCACCAACGCGCCCGGCAGCGGCCAGCCGTCGTCCGGGGGCGGTAGCGCGGGATCAGGCCGGCCGCACACCACGCGCCCGAGCCAGCCGCCCGCCGACGACCAGTGACACCGCCGTGCCCCGGACCGCGTCGAACGGTCCGGGGCACGGGTGTGTCACCGTGCGGGCGGGGTCAGTTGACGCCCTTGGCGGCCCAGAAGTCCTGCCGGGCCAGCACGGTGGTGTCGGTCTGGTCGGTGAAGAAGCCGTTCACGCCCAGCTCGTACAGGTACCGGGCCCAGCCGATCGCGTCCCCGTACGCGTTGGGGTCGGTGCCGCGCCGGTAGTCCACCGGCAGGAAGCTGTTCTCGTTGCGCACCGTGTACGGGTGCAGCAGCAGGTCGGCCGCGTGCGCGTCGCGGACCAGGGTGGTCGGCGGCAGCAGCTTCCCGGCCGCGTCCACCGGGGCGATCAGCTGGGTGGTCGGGCCGATGCCGTGCGCGAAGGAGGCGATCCAGCGCAGGCCCGCCGGGGTGACCAGATCGGCCACCGTGCGCTTGTCGCCGGAGAGCACGAAGTCGTACGGCTGGCTGGTCAGGCCGCTCAGCAGCTGGATTCGCGGGTTGTCGACCAGCTTGGCCAGCCGCTGCAGGCTGCTCGGTTCGAAGGACTGCAGGATCGCCCGCCCGCGCTTGCCGGCCAGGCCCGCCCGGCGCAGCTCGTCCGCCAGCCGCTCCTCCAGCGGCAGGCCGATCGAGCGGAAGTAGCTCGGGTGCTTGGTCTCCGGGTAGAGCCAGACCTCGCGGCCGAGCTCGCGCGAGCGCTTGCGGGCGAAGTCGGCCAGCTCACGGAAGGTGAGGATCTGCCACCGGCCGTCGTACAGGGTGTTGCGCTGGCGCTGCTGCGGCAGGCGCTCCTTGGCACGCAGGGTGCGCAGCTCGGCGAGCGTGAAGTCCTCGGTGAACCAGCCGGTGAGCGGCTGGCCGTCGATGTTCTTGGTCGCCTTGCGGCTCGCGAACTCGGGGTGGTCGGCGACGTCGGTGGTCTCCGCGATGTTGTTCTCGTGCCGGACGACCAGGTGGCCGTCCCTGGTCGGGACGAGGTCCGGCTCGATGGCGTCCGCGCCGAGCTCCAGGGCCAGCTCGTACGAGCCCAGGGTCTCCTCGGGCCGGTAGCCGGGGGCGCCCCGGTGGCCGATGATCAGCGGGTGCGGCAGCCGGTCCAGGCCGGTGCCGGTGCGCACCGGCGTGCGGGTGCCGGTGGGGCGGGCGGCGGCGGCACCGCGCTCGTCGGAGGCGTCGGGCTGGTCGTCGGCCGGGGCCGCGAGCGCCTCACCGGCGCCGGCGGCGGCGAAGGCGGTGCCGAGACCGACCACGCCGGTCGCGCGCAGGAACCGGCGCCGTGAGGAGGCGGCCCCCGCCTCGCCGCCCGCGTCCTGGGCGTCGTGAGCCGGGCTGCTGCCGTCGAGCGGACGGTACGTCATGGATGCTCCTTGCTCGCACTGTTGTCATGGCGGTGCTGGTCGTCGCCCGCAGACTAGGAGCAGCGGCGCCCCGCCGGGTGGCCGTCGGGCGAACTGCGGGCGAATCTCCGCCCGCGCGCCGGGCGGTGTGGGTACCCGTACTCAGGTGCCCGGCCGCCGTCGGGCGGACGACGGCCCGGGTGCGCCGGGCGGCTACCGCGCCTCCACCGGCTCGCCGGTGTCCGGATCCACGTTGAAGACGCGGCGGTGCGTGTCGGTGACCACGGTGACCTGGTCGGGGCCGGTCCAGGTGGCCGCCAGGAAGGCGCCCTCGCCGGGGAACCTCCCGTCGACGGTGCCGAGCGACCAGCGCCGTCCGGACCAGCCGGAGCCGGTCTCCAGCAGGATCTGCCAGCTGTTGGCCTCGGTCTCCGAGCCGTACGAGCGGTGCACCACGACCAGCGTCCGCTCCGGCCGGGTCGGGGCGTCCTGACGGCTGCGCGTCTCGTCCGCCGCGGACACGTGGACGGCGAGCACCCCGATCAGGAAGAGCACGCCGGCGGTCACCGCGACGGCCCGGACCGCGGTCCGGGCGGCCGTGCGGCGCCCGCCGAGCCAGGCGGCGGTGATCAGCGCGGCGAGCGCCGAGCCGAGCAGCGGCTCGGGCCGGTTCAGCAGGTCCGCCACCAGCATCCGGCCGCCGGAACGGCTCTCCCACTGGCCCTCGGTGTAGAGGACCACGGACAGCAGCCCGGCGACGGTCAGCAGCCGCCGCACCGCCCCGCGATGCGTTGCCGGCATTGTCGTACCCCCCTGCCTCCTGGCGTGGATGTCTCAGAGCTCCAGGAGCAGCTTCCGCCCCGCCGGCCAGTCGCCCAGGCCGGATTCGGCGTTGAGGTGACCGTACGCGCCGGGCTCGACGTACCGGGCGCCCCACGCCCGGGCGAACGCCCGGGCGCGGTCCGGGGCGACCCAGGGGTCGTCGGTGCTGAACACCACCACCGACGGGAACGGGAACGGCCGCAGGGCCACCGGGCGGAAACCCGTCAGCTCCTGGACGTCCGCGTGGTCGACGTCGGCGGGCGCGACCAGCAGCGCGCCCCGGACGGCGGCGGTCCGGCCGGCCGGAGCGGCGGCGACCCAGCGGGCCACCGTCACACAGCCCAGACTGTGGGCCACCAGGACCACCGGACCGTCGGCGGCCGCGTCCACGACCGCCGCGTCCAGCCGGGCCACCCAGGACTCCGGATCCGGGTGGTCCCAGTCCTCCTGCCGGACCCGCCGGAACGCCGCCGGCTCCGCGGCCTCCCAGCGGCTCTGCCAGTGCTCGGGCCCCGAGTTCTGGTAGCCGGGCAGGACGAGGTAGGTGGTGCGGTCCGACATCGGAACGGAGTCCCTCCGGGAGAGCGGGCGCGGGCAGCAGGAGTCTAGGGGGCGCCCAGCCCCGGAGCCCCGCCCGGTCCGAGGGGGGCGCGCGCGACCGCTCACGCGCTGTTCTGCACCCGGTGCGCCCTGTTGCGCCGGAGACGCCCGGTGCGGGAGGTTGTTCCAGGCCCTGCCGGACACCACCGGCCCGGGCCCGCACCATGTCTGACGGTCGATCATATGGAGGGATGTCCGCGATGGCATCGAAGATCCTGCTCGTCACCGGTGATGCCGCGGAGTCGCTGGAGGTGTTCTACCCCTACCAGCGGCTGCGCGAGGAGGGCTACCAGGTCGACATCGCGGCGCCGACCAGGAAGCGGCTCCAGTTCGTCGTCCACGACTTCGTCGACGGTTTCGACACCTACACCGAGAAGCCCGGCTACACCTGGCCGGCCGATCTCGCCCTCGCCGACGTGGACCCGGCCGACTACGTCGCGCTGGTCGTCCCCGGCGGCCGCGCCCCCGAGTACCTGCGCAACAACGCCGACGTGAAGCGGATCGTCCGGCACTTCTTCGAGGCCGACAAGCCCGTCGCGCAGATCTGCCACGGCCCGCTGATCACCGCCGCCGCCGGGGTGCTCACCGGCCGCCGCAGCGCCGCCTACCCGGCGCTGGAGCCCGATGTGGCCGCCGCCGGCGCCGAGTACGTGGACGGCGAGGCGGTCGTGGACGGAGTGGTCGTCTCGGCCCGCGCCTGGCCCGACCACCCGGCGTGGATCCGGGCGTTCGTCGAGGTGCTGCGGGTCAAGGCGCCGCTCGCCTGACCTCGGCCGCCGGACGTGCCCCCGAGGGGGTGTCAGGGTCGGTGCCCGACCTGAGGCGTAGCGACTCGGCCGGAGAAGATGGGACCTGGGTCGGATGCGCACCAGGCCCTGGGGCTGACGACCGGGGTGCGGGCAAGCTGTCAGAGTGTCAGCTGTCGTGACCGGGGCGGGTGTTGTGCGGATCCGCCCGTTCGAACGCGGGAGGCTGGCATGGCAGGGGCACTGAACAGCGGGGCGAACGACCGGGCGGACCGGGCGGACGGCGTGGACGTCGCCGGGCGGGGGCGGCAGCGACGACGGAGCGCGCTGGCCGCCCGGGCGGCGGTCGTCGTGATCGCGGGCGCGGGTCTGCTGGGCACCCTCGCCCCGGCCGCCGGCGCGCAGGGCACCTCGCCCTACCGGCCGGCGGCCCCCGGTACCGGTCCGGCCGCCGCCGGGCCCGCGCTGCGCGTGGACCGGTCGGCGCTCGACGACGCCGTGCGCGGCATGGTGAAGGCGGGCGGCGCCTCGGCCACACTCGCGGCGGTGCGCGAGGACTACCGCATCACCTGGCAGCGCGCGGCCGGCACCGCCGACCTCGCCACCGGCGCGCCCGCCACCGCCGACGGCCGGTTCCGGATCGGCAGCGTGACCAAGACCTTCGTCTCGACGGTGATCCTCCAACTCGCCGCCGAGCACCGGATCCGGCTGGACGACTCCGTCGAGACGATCCTGCCCGGCGCGGTGCCGAACGGCTCGGGGATCACCGTCCGCCAGCTGCTCAACCACACCAGCGGCCTCTTCAACTACACCGAGGACGCCTCCTTCGACCTCTCGGACCCCGCCAGGCTCCAGGCGTGGCTCAGCGGCGGCCGCTACACGTCGTACCAGCCGCAGCAGCTCGTCGACCTCGCCAACACCCACCCGCCGTACTTCGCCCCCGGCCAGGGCTGGCACTACTCCAACACCAACTACATCCTGGCCGGGATGATGATCGAGCGGGTCACCGGCCGGAGCTGGGCCGACGAGGTCGAGCGCCGGATCATCCAGCCCCTCGGCCTGACCGGCACCTCGATGCCGATCAACTCGCCCGTCATTCCCGGCCCGCACGCCAACGGTTACTACCAGGTCGCCGGCGGCCCGGAGGACGTCACCTCGCTCGACCCGTCCATGGCCGGCTCGGCCGGGGCCGGTATCTCCACCACCGCCGACCTCACCACGTTCATCTCCGCCCTGCTCGGCGGGCGGCTGCTCGGCCCGGCCGAACTCCGCGAGATGAAGCGGACCAGCGCCTACGGCGAGGGCACCACCTACGGCCTGGGCCTCCAGCGGAAGGACGGCCCCTGTGGCGAGTACTGGGGCCACGGCGGAGGCATCCCCGGCTACAGCACCATGATGCTCGGCGAGGTCCACGGACAGCGCCAGTTCGCCGCCTCCATCAACCCCTATGACGTCTCCAACGGACCCGCCGCCAACGCCGCCTTCGACAACCTGGTCGCCACCGGGATGTGCGGCGGCCGCCCGCCGGCCGCGGCGGCAGCCGCCCCGCCGGCGGCCGGGCTCCCGGAGAGCGCCGGGCGGATCGGCTGACCGGCCCGGCCCGCCGTGGAGTGGTCCGGGCGTCCGGGGCCGCTCAGCCGGGCAGCCCCGCCCCGGTGCACGGCCCGCCGTCCGGCACCGGGGCACGCCCGCCCGGCACCGGGGAAGCCGCGGGAAGCTCCGTCGCCCCCGGCACCGGCCGGTGCCGGGGGCGACGGTCGGCGGCCCAGGCGATCACCGCGATCACCGCGCCCGAGGCGGCCAGCCCGGCGCCGACCAGCGTGGGCGAGGTCCAGCCGAGCCCGGCGTCCAGGGCAAGGCCGCCGAAGTACGCCCCCTGGGCGTTGGCCAGGTTGAACGCGCCCTGCACGGTCGCCGAGGCCAGGGTCGGCGCGCTGCGCGCCTTCTGCATCACCAGGGTCTGCACGGCGGGCACGATCGCGAAGCCGAACATCCCCACCAGCACCACCGTGACGGCGGCCGACCACTCGGTGCGGGCGGTCACCGCGAACAGGGCGAGGGTCGCGGCGAGCAGCAGGAAGGCGACGCAGACGGTCGGGCGCAGCGCCCGGTCGGCCGCGAAGCCGCCCAGCACGTTGCCGATCGTCATCCCGACGCCGAACAGCGCCAGCACCAGGGTCACCGACCCGGTGGCGTATCCGGAGACCTCGGTGAGCAGCGGCGCGATGTAGCTGTAGCAGGCGAAGAAGCCGCCGCAGCCGAACACCACGGTGGCCAGCGCCAGCCAGAGCTGCCCGTCGCGGAACGTGCGCAGCTCGTGCCGCAGCCCGGACTGCGCGGGGGAGGGCAGTTGGGGTACCAGACGGGCGATGGCGAGCGTTCCGGCGGCCCCGATCACGACCACCACCAGCATGGTCGCCCGCCAGCCGAGGTGCTGGCCGAGCAGGGTGGCGACCGGCACGCCGACGATGTTGGCGACGGTCAGACCAGAGAACATCACGGCGACCGCCCTGGCCCGTCGCTGCGGGGCGACCAGCTCGGCGGCGGCCACCGCCCCGGCGCCGAAGAACGCGCCGTGCGGCAGCCCGGTGACCAGCCGCGCCGCGGCCAGCGACCAGAAGTCGGGGGCGAGCGCGCAGAGCAGGTTGCCGGTCGCGAACAGGCCGGCCAGGGCGACCAGGACCGCCTTGCGCGGCCGCCCGGCCGCGAGGGCGGTGAGCAGCGGGGCGCCGATCACCACTCCGATGGCGTACGCGGAGATCAGCCAGCCGGCCTGCGGGATGGAGACGTCGAGGCTGTCGGCCACCTGGGGGAGCAGCCCCATGGCGGCGAATTCGGTGGTGCCGATGGCGAACGCGGTGACGGCCAGGGCAACCAGCGCGAGTGGCAAGGGGGTACTCCGGAGTGACGCCCGCACGCGGGGGCGGCGGGAGGAAGGGGCCGCGCGAGGACAGCACGGGACACGGCGGGGGTGACGGGTTCGTGCGGAATCCTAGCCGGGCCGGATGGCGCCCCCGTGTGGAGCTCATGGCAAGACGGTGACGCACGGGGGTCGCCAGGCGGGCGCCCAGGCGCGAGACTGGGGTCATGTGCCGCAATATCAAGACACTGCGACCGCCCGTGACGCCCGACGCCGGAACGGAGGACTTCCACGCGGCCGCCCTGCAGTACGTGCGGAAGGTGTCCGGTTTCCGAGCCCCGGCGGCCCACAACCAGGAGGCCTTCGACCGGGCCGTCGAGGCGGTCGCCGAGGCCACCGCCCGGCTGCTCGCCGAGCTCGAGGTACGCGGCGCCCCCGCCCGTGCCGACCACGCCACCGCCGACGCGACCGTCTAGACCGGCGGCGGAACAGGGACCAGGAGGCCGGTGATGAACCCCGCCCATCGTTATGTGCTCACGTTCCCGGGCACCCCCGGCACCCAGGCCCCGCAGGATGTCGTGGTGGTCAGCCGCACGGCGACGGTCGGTCCCGGCGGGCACCCCGTGTACGAGGACGACAGCGGCATCGTCCGGGCCGAGATCAGTGAGGCGGGGGAGGTCCGGATCCTCGCCAGCGGGGGCCACCAGTCCGTGCATCTCCCCGTCCACGCCGAGCCGCTGCCGTAGTCGGCGACCGCCTGCCGCGGGCCGGCCGACCCGGCGGTTGTCGGCCCGCGGAGCCGGGCAGAATCGACACATGACCACAGCGCGCTGGCAGGGCCAGGTCATCGCCGAGAGCGATGACACCACCGTCGTCGAGGGCAACCACTACTTCCCGGCCGATTCGGTCCGCGCGGAGTACCTGAGCCCGTCCGACACCACCACCGTCTGTAGCTGGAAGGGCACCGCGGAGTACTACACGCTGACCGTGGACGGCCGGACCAACCCGGACGCGGCCTGGTACTACGCCGACCCGAAGCCCGAGGCGGAGCACGTCCGGGGCCGGGTGGCCTTCTGGCGCGGGGTGGAGATCACCGAGTAGCGCGTACCGCCGCGCCGCACCGGGTACCGGCAGAGCATGGCACTCTTCAGGAAACCGGGGCTCAGGAAACCGGGGCGCCGCGGGCCTGCCGAGCCCACCCCGGAACACGTCGCCGACGAGCTGGCCGGACTGGTCGAGGAACTGGAGCGGCCCACCCCCGGGGCGCCCGCGGGCGCCCCGGCCCGGCGGGTCACCGGGGACCGGGCCGAGCGCGCCCGGCGCCGGGGCGCGGCTCTGGTCGCCTCCGTCGCCCGGCTGCTCGGCAGCGGCGGCCGGGTCGCCGCCAAGGGCGCCGCGTACGGCGGCCGGGCCCTCGCCGACCAACTGGTGCAGGCCGCACCGCGAATCCCGGTGCGTGATCTGGCCACCCTGCGGGCCCAGCATCCCGGTGCCGCCGACCCGGACCGGCTGGCCGACCTGCTGATCACCGGCGCCTGCCGCGCCTCGGGCGCGCTCGGCGCCGGGGTCGGCGCGGCGGCGATGCTGCCCGTACCGCCCGCGATGCCGGTGGAGATCGCCGCCGAGACGCTCGCCGTGGCGGCCGTGGAGATCAAGCTGATCGCGGAGCTGCACGAGGTGTACGGCGTCCCGGCCCAGGGGACGGCCACCCAGCGGGCCTTCGCCTACCTCGGGGCCTGGGCCAACCGCCGGGGCGTCGACGGGGCGGCCCTGGTCAGACCGGCCGGGTTCGCCGCGATGGCCCTCGGCTCCGAGGTGCGCCAGCAGGTCCGCAAACGGCTCACCCGCAGCTCGCTGCGCCGCCTGCCCTCGCTGACCCCGCTGCTGGTCGGCGCCGGCATCGGCGCGAACGTGAACCGGCGCGACACCCGCAGGCTCGCCCGTGAGGTGCGCGCGGACCTGCGCTCCCGCGGCCCGGCCGTCCCCGCCTACTGGTCCGCCGCGGCCCCGGCGGTCCCGGGCGAGGCCGAGCCGCAGGACTGACGGAGGCCCGGGCCCGGGACCGGGCGGCCGCAGGGCCTCCACCGCGGCCGTCCGGTGATGCCGGACGGAGCCCCTACGTGCCCGGTGCCTCCGGGGCGCTCGCGCCCCGTCCGGCCTTGACGCCGTTGACCATCGCCTGGTGGACCGCCCGGGCGACGGCCTCGTCCGGGGCCGGCACGGGACTGCCCGCCACCGTGTACCAGTCCAACGCGCCCGTGTACTGCACGGTCAGCCGGGCCTCGCCGTCCGCCCAGGTGGTGTGCAGGGTCAGGTCGCCGGATATCGGGCCCACTTCGGCGGTGGTGACCCCGCCGGGCCCGCTGATGATCGACTGGGTGGTCCAGGTCGCCCAGGATGCCTGCGGATCCCCGGGCGGGTCCGCCTGCTGCCCGCGCTGCGCCTCCGTGCCGTGCTGCTGTTCGCTCATGCGTCGATCCTTCCTCGCCGGTCTGCCGCCGCTGCGGCAGCGACATCGCGGTCGCTGAGGCCGCCCGTACGCCGGGCGGCCTCGTGGCAACTCGTTCGTCGTGGACGGTCAGCTACCCGCCACGGGCTCTTCCATGGGGGCGCCTTCCGCCTGCGAGGTGTCCTGCGCGTGCTGGTTCTGCATCGAGGTGATGCCCTCCTCGGGGTCGGCCGCGCGGATGTCCTCCTCGCGGTCGGCGCTCACCTCGGACCGTGCGCTCATGTCGGTCATCGTGGGCTCCGTCTCCTCGGCCGACCGGGGCGTGCCGCAGGTCGCAGGTCGCGGGACGCCGGGGCGCCCCGCGGCGCCGGGCGGCCGCCGGGCCGGGTTTCTCTGCCCCTCAAGCCTGCCTCCGCAGCCGCCGTACGGCCAACCGGGGCCCGCGCCGGGGCCGACCGGGCCGCCCGGCCGCCCGCGCGGTGTCACCAGGTGACCGGCACCGACTCCACTCCGAAGACGACCGCGTCCGTGCGGAAGGACAGCTCGCTCTCGGGTACCGCGAGCCGCAGCCCGGGCAGCCGGCGGAACAGCGTGGCCAGGGCGATCTGCAGCTCGGCCCGGGCCAGCGGCTGGCCCAGGCACTGGTGCACGCCGAAGCCGAAGGCGACGTGGCGGCGGGCGTCCCGGTCCAGGTCCAGCTCGTCCGCGGGCAGGTGGCCGGGGGTGGCGAACACCGCGTCGTCCCGGTTGGCGGTGGAGAGCATCGCGATCACCCCGTCGCCGGCCCGGACCAGGGTGCCGCCCAGCTCGACGTCCTCCAGGGCCAGCCGGGGCAGGCCGGTGTGGACGATGCTGAGGTGGCGCAGCAGCTCCTCCACCGCGCCGGGTACCGCCGAGGGGTCGGCCAGCCGGGCGGCCTGTTCGGGGCGGCGGAGCAGGAGAACGGTGGAGAGGGCCGTCATGTTGGCGGTGGTCTCGTGCCCGGCGACCAGCAGCAACAGGCCGGTCGAGGCGATCTCCCGGAGGGAGAGGTCGTCGCGGGCGGCGAGCCGGCTGAGGATGTCCTGGCCGGGGCTGCGGCGCTTCCGGGCGGCCAGGCCGCCGAGGTAGTCCAGCAGCTCGGCCTGGGCCCGGGCGACCTCCGCCTCCTCGGCGGTGGTGCTGATGATCACGCGGCTGAGGGCCTGGAACAGCTCGCGGTCCTCGTACGGGACGCCGAGCAGCAGGCAGATCACCAGCGAGGGCACCGGCAGCGCGAAGCCGGTGACCAGGTCGGCGGGGGAGCCGCTCGCGATCATCCGGTCGATCGCCTCGTCGACGATCTGCTGGATCTCCGGGCGCAGCGCCTCGACCCGCTTGACCAGGAAGTCCTCGGTGACCATGCGGCGCAGTCGGGAGTGCTCGGGGTCGTCGAGGCGGATGAAGCTGGGATCGGCAGCGGCGATCTCGCGCCGGCCGGGGGTGACGAAGGGGAACTCGGGCCGACGGGCGTCCGCGCTGAACCGGCGGTCGGAGAGCACGGTACGGACTTCGCGGTAGCCGGTCACCAGCCAGCAGGAGGAGCCGTCCAGCAGCTCGGCGCGGGTGACGGAGCCCTCGCGGGCGGCCTCGGTGTAGGCGGGCGGCGGGCTGAACGGGCACCCGCCGACGCGCGGGGCGGGCAACAGGCGGGCGGGGGCGGTGGGCGTGCTCGTCAAGGTGGATTCTCCTCGCGTGGCAGGTGACGGAAAGCGGGTGGCGAGTGGACGGTGGCGGCCGGCCGGCGGTGTGCCGCCCGGGTACCCGCGGCGCGCACCCGGTATGGGGCGCCGGGCAGGGGCGCCGGGCCTCGACGGGGCGCAGGGGACGGGGGACCCCGCGCCCCACCCGTCGGTCACGACGCCCGGTCGTCCCCGGCGTCTCCCGTCTCTCCCGCGTCCTCGGTGACGGTGATCGCACCGCCCGGGCAGAGCTCCGAGGCGAGTCTCACATCGTCGAACAGCGTTGGTGTCACAAGAATCTGACGAAGTATCACCAGTCCGTCCAGGTCGCCCTGCTCGAAGATCTCCGGCGCGGTCAGAACGCACTGGCCGGAGCTGCAGCAGCGGTCCTGGTCGATGCTCACCTGCATGTACGGACACCTCTCGGTGGTGTGGCGCCGGATCATCCGGGCCGGCTGCCCCCGCTGTCTGTGTCAACCTAACCGTCGCTCTGTCGCACACGAAGAGTGCGTAGGCGGTATCGCACAGAATGGCCGAATCTGTTTCCGAATCGAACAGCCGTGACACGGAAGGAATTTGAGTGAACGTCACATCTGAGGCGGGTGTCAGAGCCCCTCGGTCGCGGCGATCCGGCGGACGGTGGCGACGGTGTCCGCCTCGTCGGCGCTCTTGTCCGTCCGGTAGCGCAGTACCCGGGCGAACCGGAGGGCCAGCCCGGCGGGGTAGCGGGGGCTGCGCTGGACGCCGTCGAAGGCGATCTCCACGACGAGTTCCGGCCGTACCCGCACGATGTACGCATCTCGTTCGACCTCGCGGGCGAGCAGTTCGCCGGTCTGCCAGGCGAGGATTTCGTCGGTCAGGCCCTTGAAGGTCTTGCCGAGCATCACCCACGGCCCGAGGCCGGGCTCGCCCGCGGCCCGGGCCCCCAGATGCAGATTGCTGAGGAAGCCGCGCCGCCGGCCGCTGCCCCATTCGGCGGCCAGCACCACGAGGTCCAGGGTGTGCCGGGGCTTCACCTTGATCCAGCCCGCGCCGCGCCGCCCGGCCGCGTAGCCGGCCGCCGGGTCCTTGACCAGGACGCCCTCGTGGCCGAGCGCCAGGGTCTCGCGGAAGAACGCCAGTGCCCGCGCGCGGTCCCCGGTCTCGACGCGCGCCACCCGCAGCCCGGCCGGCGCGGACTCGGCCAGGGCGGACCAGCGTTCCCGCGCCGGACGGTCCACCAGGTCGTCGCCGTCCCGGTGCAGCAGGTCGAAGAAGTAGGCGCTGAGCGGGACTTCGGTGCGCAGCCGGCCCGGATCCCGGCGGGAGGCGGTCCGCGCGGCGGTCTCCTGGAACGGGCGCGGACGGCCGTCGGGGGTGAGCGCGATCGCCTCGCCGTCCAGCACCGCCGAACGGACGGGCAGGCTGAGCGCGGCCTCCGCCACCTCGGGCACCCGGGCGGTGATGTCCTCCAGACCGCGGGTGAACACCGCGACGTCCTGGCCGTCCCGGTGCACCTGCACCCGGATGCCGTCCAGCTTCCACTCCAGCGCGGCCGGTCCGGTCCGGTCGAGCGCCGAGGCCACGTCCGGTGCGGAGGCGGCCAGCATCGGCCGTACCGGGCGGCCCACCTCCAGCCGGAAGGCGTCCAGGGCCGGCACCCCGCCGGTGAGCGCCGCCTCGGCGACCGCGCGGGCCGAGCCCCGGAACATCAGCGCCCGGCGCACCGCTGCCGCCGGTACTCCGGTGGCCTGCGCCACCGCGTCCGCGACGACGGCGTCCAGCGCGCCCTGGCGCAGTTCGCCGATCAGGACCGCGCGCAGGAACCCCTGCTCGGCCTCGGTGGCCCGCTCGAACAGCCCGGCCAGCAGCCGGCGACGCTCGGCCTGCGCGCCCGCGCCGTGCACCTCGGCGATCCGTTCCAGGGCCCGTTCGGTCTCCCGGACGCCGAGCGAAGGCCCGGCGGCGGCCGGCGGGAGATCCCGGAGACTCGCGGGCCCGATGCCGGTGCGCAGCCGGTGCGACTCGCCGGAGAGCAGCGAGACCGCCGCCGGGGCCTCGGCCGGACCGAGCTCGCGAAGGAGGTCCGCCAGCAGGGCGGTCTTGGCCCGGCGACCGGGCTCGTCCGCCACGGCACGGGAGACCAGGGCCAGGTGTCGGAGCAGCATACGGGGCTCCTCGGGTGCGGGTGCGGGTGTCGGCCGGGAGGTCCAGGATCGGCGACCGGGCCCGGCCCGGGCCGCAGGACACGCTTCGGCGGTCTCGCCGGCGGCGCGATGGACGGCGGGTGGACGCACTGCCCGCCCGGGGGCCGCTCGCCGCCGGGCGCGGCCGGAACGCGATCGGGGGTTGATACTGGTGTGCTCTCGTAATCAACTGTCGCCAGTTCCTTGTGGAACCCAGCCTGCTGGTGACCGTGTGTGGTCTCCAGTGGCGTATCGGCTCCAGGTCCCGCCGGTCTCCTTGAGCAGGTGGGTGGTGGTCTTGTCGTGGTAGCCGAGAGCGTCCGCGACGACGGGGGCGGGCACCTCCAGGAGTTGCTGTCGGATGGCGGCTCAGCCGGGGAGTTCTTCGCTGTCCGGCAGAAGTCGTCGGAGTCCATCGACGGTCTGACGTCGGTGGAACGGGTTCTCTGGAACTGAGGGGAGCACGCTGACCGGCATCTTGAGCGTCGCCAGCTCGGTGTCGGTGACGGCTCGCAGGGTCTGCCCGTCCGGCAAGTCACGAATGATCTGGTCGGAGGCGCCGAGGTTGGTCAGGCCGATGCGGGTGCGGAGTCCGCTGCGGGGTCTCCGGCGGTTGCGGGCCATGCCAGCGCCAGTCTTGCGATCCAGAGGCCGCCATGGATCAGGAGGACTGCGGAGTTGTCCGTGTCCATCAGCGCCAATGGAGATCTCCGATCATCGCAACTTCCGCGCCTCCGTCGGCGAATACGACCTGACCGGTAACGAAACGGTTGTCCGCGCCGGCAAGCCAGCAGATGAGCTCGCCAACCCACTCCGGCCGCCCAGGAAAGCCGCCGAACGGTTGCGGTGAGGCGGTCTCGACGGCGGTGCGGACGTCTTCGCTCGCGAAGATCCAGGAGGCGGCAGGTGTGTCGACGACGCCGGGTGCGACGGCGTTGAGGGCGATGCCGGCTCCCGCCCATTCTGGTGTTGAGGCAACCCTGCGCACCCAACGATTCAGCGCACGCTTGGCGGCGCCGTAGGCGCCCGCGGCACCAACGAGAGATGGCTCAGCGTTGGCAAGAGCCACGGCAGCGGCTTCGTCGCCGTCGAGGCATGCCTGCAGGACGCGCTCGTCCGCGGGCGCCAGCGAAGAGGTCGACGACACGGCCACAGCTCGAGGCGCATCGCTCTGCGCCAGCAGCGGCCGCAAGCCTTCGAGCGTCGCGACGGCACCGAAGTAGTTCGTCTCGAGGAGCCCGGTCCTGCCACCACCCGCGACGGCGAGCACTGCGTCGATGGGCCCACGCTCGGCCACCTGGTCGACCAGTGCCTGTCGGCCCCGGGGCGTGGACAAGTCTGCCTGGATGTCGGCGTCGTTGAGGTCACACCCGATGACCTGGGCGCCGCGCTCGCGAAGCAGCGTCGCGGTGGCAGCGCCGATGCCGGACGCCGAGCCGGTCACGACGTACGTCCGCCCGACGATTCCTGTATATGGCATTGCTTCCTTCCGTGTTCCCGTCCTGGACGGCGGTGGCGTTTCAGGACCGCAGAATCTGCGTTCCCTCACACTGCTTCCTGCGATTTCAGGCACTCGACGCCCGCCTCAAGGGGAGGCCGGGACCCCGCGCCGTCGGTAGTGACAAGGGCTGCCTGCGACCGAGGTCCGGCTTGGCGCGGCTGGTTCACCGGGGACCTGCGGAGCATCTATGGCTGCTCACGCGTGCCGCGGTCGAAGAGTTCGATGAGCTCGTTTGCGCACAGGTCGGGGTCGAGGCCGGCGGACAGGAGCGGGGCCGCGTTGTCGATCGAGGCTCGCAGCGCCGCCGCCATGACCTGAGGATCGAAGGGGCGGAAGGCTCCGGTGCGCTGCCCGGTGGCGAACAGGCGGGCCAGCCGGTTCTGCGATTCGATGTGGTGTCGTTCCCAGCCGCCCAGACCGCCGTTGAGAAGGATCTGTTGGAGCGCCCGCATGTGCGCCGAGTGGCCGGCGATGAACCCCACGTTCGCCCGGATGGCGGCGGCGAGCAGTTCGCGAGTGCCCGTCGCGGCCTCAAGGGCGGGCCGCATGTAGGTGTCAACGTCGGCGACGATCTGGTCGGCGACGGCTGCAAACAGTTCGTCTTTGCTGGAGAAGTGGTAGGTGATCAGCCGCTTGCTGCTGAGCCCGGCCTCCTTGCAGATGGCCTCGAAGGTGGTGGCCTGGTAGCCGCGCTCGCCCAGCAAGGCGATTGCGGCACGAGTGATCTGTTCCTTGCGGGCCGCAGTCGCTGCATGACGGGTAGTCATGATGGTGCGCTTACTTGTCTGATTGGGGGTAGGCCCACGGGGACGGCCTTGCGGCCCGCCACGACCGCCACCACGGCCAGAGATTTATCCATACGGATAAAGTTATCCGCACGGATAACGTATGGCAAGTCGTATCGGATCGCCACTGGAAGATCTCGGGCCTGACGGCTTCCCAGCGCGATGGTGAGCTGTCATCAGTGTTCCCGTCTTGCGGTGCGTTGGCTGATGTCAGCGGCGTAGGTGGTCCAGTCGCCGGCTGCGGCTCGCTGCCATTGGACGGCGACGCTGATGTGGATGCCGAGCATGCGTGCCAGTGGTGCGGCTGGGAGTTCCTCGGCGAGTTGGAACAGGGCCGCAGTGCGGGATCGGCCGGGGAGGACGCCGATGGCGCGGAGTCGCTCGGAGAGCCGGAACGAACTGATCGGGTGTCCTGGTCGTCCGCCAGGGAACAGCCACGGCGACGTGTCGGGGGGCTCCGAGTGACGCGTGCCCCTGGCGATCCGCGACCACGTGGTGCAGGCCAACCTCCAGGAGGGCCGCCACGCGCTCGCCCGGAAGATCTTCCACGGTCGGGCCGGACAGCTCTACCAGCGCTACCAGGACGGCATGGAGGATCAGACCGGCGCTCTCGGACTGGTCCTCAACGCCCTGGTGTTCTTCGACACCAGGCACATGGACGCCGCCGTCACGCAGCTGCGCGAGGACGGGTTCGACGTCCGCGACGAGGACGTGGCCCGCCGCTCCCCCCGGCGACGGTCGTCAGCGGCGCAGGACGCCGACGACCCGCTCCCTGCCGGGGATGGGAGCGTCCTCGCACGCGGCGGGCGTGACCAGGCAGGGGCCCACCCACTTGAGGGCAGCACCAACGTTATGAAGTGGTGGCGGCGCAAGCCCGCACGGCCCGGGGACACCGGCCCCGACCTCGCTCACACTCGGCAAGAGCTGAGCGTCACGCCGGCGGCCGGGTGAGTTTGGCGGCCACGGCGTCGAGGACCCAGTCCAGGCCGGTCGCGAAGGATGCCTCGGCGTCCACGTCCGTGCCGTCGTACACGGCCTTGGTCAGCGCCGGGAAGCGGCCCGTGGCCAGCATTCTCATCACATGCAGGCCGGAGGCGCGCTGCCAGTCGTGCTTGGACAGCCCCGTGGCGCGTTCGGCCCGAAGGTTCGCGATCTCGCGTCTGATCGCGCCGGTGAAGTAGGCGCTGACAGTCTCCACGGCGCGCATGACGGTGTCGATGTCGGCGAGGCCGTCGAGGGCGGCCAGCATGGCCTCGGTCACGGCGAGGCCGTTCGGGCCCAGGGTCGGGCGGCCGCCGAGCAGGTCGGCCAGCCATTCGTGACGGAGAGCGGCCTGCCTGGTGCGGTGGGCGAGGATGCGCAGGGCCTCCCGCCAGTCACCGGACTGCTCCTCGGGGAGAATCTCGGCGTGGACCTCGTCCACCATGAGGTCGAACAGCTCCTCCTTGGTGGAGATGTATCCGTACAGCCGCATCGGGCCGGCGTCCAGCCGTGCGGCGACCTTGCGCAACGACACCGCCCCCAGCCCGCCCTCGTCGGCCAGCGCGATGGCGGCGGCGACGATCCGCTCCCGGTCGAGCGGCACGGGGCGAGTCGGCGGCTCCGGCCGGTCCCACACAGTCATGGTCACGCCGTTCTGTTGCGATGCGTCGTCATGGGGAAATACAGTGTATCGACATGAGACATCGTATCGCTGTGGTCGGGAGCGGCCCTGCCGGCCTTGCCTTCGCCCGTGTCCTGCACCGCCATGACTACCCCGTCGCCGTCCTCGAACGCGATCCCGCCCCCGACGCCCGCCCCCCGGGCGGCACACTGGACCTGCACGAAGGGCTGGGCCAGCTCGCGCTGGACAAGGCGGGGCTGCTGGCGGAATTCCGGGCGCTGTCTCGTCCCGAGGGGCAGGCCATGCGCATCCTGGACCCGGACGGGACCGTCCTGCGCGACTGGCGACCCCGTTCAGATGACCGGGCCAATCCCGAGATCGACCGCGGGCAACTCCGTGACCTGCTGCTCGGCCCTCTCGACGTCCGGTGGGGGCGGGGCGTGACGCAGGTGGTGCCGGGGACCCGGGATGGCGTACTGGTCCATTTCGCGGACGGGCGCCAGGAGACGTTCGACCTCGTGGTCGGCGCGGACGGCGCCTGGTCCCGGATCCGCCCGGCAGTCTCGTCGGTGACGCCGCACTACACCGGCGTCACCTCGGTCGAGACCTCCCTCGACGACGTCGACACCCGCCACCCCGACCTCGCCCGGTTGATCGGCGACGGCTCCGTGGCTGTGTACGGCGTGAACCGAGCTCTCGTCGCCCAGCGCAACAGCGGCGGCCACGTCAAGGTGTACGCCCAGTTCCGCGCGCCGCTGGACTGGCACACGAACCTGGACCTGGCCGACGTCGAGGCCGTGCGATCGAGTCTGCTGGCTCTGTTCGACGGCTGGGCCGCTCCCGTCCTCGACCTCCTCCGCCACGGCACCGCTTTCGTCCACCGCCCCCTCTACGTCCTGCCCGTGTCCCACACCTGGACCCACGTCTCCGGGGTGACGCTACTGGGCGACGCCGCCCATCTGATGCCCCCGTTGGGGGCGGGCGCGAACCTCGCGATGCTGGAAGGCGCCGAACTCGCCGAGTCCATCGCCACCGGCCCTGGAGATCTGGACGAGGCCGTCCGTGCCTTCGAGGAACAGATGTGGGCACGGGCCGGCAGGTGGGCGAAGATCACGATGGCCGGGCTGGAACGCCTCGTGAGCCCGGACCCCGCCGAAGCCCTCGCCCTCTTCGACCAAGTCCAGCCATCCTGACCGCCAAGCGCGAGAGCACCAGCACTGACAGCTCGCCACGGCTTCACGGACCACCGGCGTGCACCCGATGCGGCCCCAGGTCCTGGCGCGCGGCGGTCTCATGGTCTGCCCGGCTTCGTCCTCGAAGACGAGCCAGGCTCCCCGAGCCGCCGCGGCGCTTTTACCCGGGGCCACACCTCCTTCTTCCACAACTCGACCGCCTGGTCGTCCCGTTCGATGGCCCGGCGGGTCGGCTGCTGCCAGGACCAGCCGTGGCGCTTGAGCAGTGCCCAGGTCCCCTCGACGGTATAGCCGACGTGGAACAGCCGGCCGATCAGCGTCTTCACCCGCGCGAGCGTCCACCGCTGGTCCTCCCAGCCATGGGCGAGCGGACCTCGCTCCAACTCGTGCTCCAGTCTGGCGATTTGCTTCTCGCCGAGCCTCGGGCGACCGGGTGAGCCCTTCGAGAGGACCCCGGCCTCGCCGCGCTCACGCCACTGCCGGCGCCATCTCTCCACCGACCGCTCGCTCACCCGCAGCGCGGTGGCGATCTCCCGGTTCTTCTCCCCGCCCTCGAAGCGTTCCATGGCCTGCAGCCGGATCCGCTCCCGCGCGGCCCTCTCGGTGTCGGTCAACCCGCCGCCCTGCGCGTATCTCACAGGCTCAGGGCTACCGGACCCACCCGACAGCTGTCAGGCGAACCGCCCCGACATCACGCTTTCAGGTTCAGTAGCGGTCCGACGAGGTCAGACCATGCGCCAGTCGAAGTACTGCGAGGGGCTGCCGTTGCAGTCCCAGAGCTGCAGCTTCGTCCCTGACGCGATGATCACATTGGTGACGTCCAGGCACATGTTCGTCCCCAGGTTGCGCAGCCTGTTGCCGGTGCCCTCGTGGACCCAGCGCTGCGCGACCGTGCCGTTGCAGCCGTAGGTCTGGATCTTGGTGCCCTTGGCCGCGATGCCGCCCGCCACGTCGAGGCACTGGCCCAGGGCACGGAGCTCGAACCCGTCCAGGGCGTCGTCGATGGGCACGCGCCGCCATGCCTGCGAGTTGGACCAGTTGCACCCGTACAACTGGACGGGGGTGCGGTCCTCGGTACGTCCGCCCTCGACGTCGAGGCACAGGTTGGTGCTCCCGACGTTCCAGCCGACCGCCCGGTTGGTGTCGTTGACGAACCGCTCGGCATCGCGGTTGCTGTAGCCGATCCAGTCCGTCGAGATCATGTTCGGCATCCGGCCGAGCGTCTTCGGCTCGCACGCCTTCACCGAGCGGTAGAAGTCGTCGTACGAACGCGCGGAGAAGTTGTTGTTGAAGAACAGCTTCTGGAACGCGCGGGCGTTGGTGTTGGCATGGCTGTTGGGGCCGTCACCATTGGCCCAGGTCGCCTTTCCCAGCTGGGTGGAGATCCCGTCGCCCTTGCGGTCGTTGCAGGCGCCGACGCCGTCGTCGTAGTGGTTCTGTACGGTCCACTCCTTCATGGGGAAGACGTTCAGATCCTGCTTGTCGTACCTCCCCGACAGCATCAGCAGGCGCTTGTTCGTGTTCACCATGTCCTCGACCCTGGGCCAGCCCTTGTTCCAGACGTCCCACGCGTTGGGGTTGAACGCCAGGTCCTGCAGGCCCGGCACCAGATCGAACTCCCGCTGGAGCTGAGCGGTGTCGGTGTAGTCCTCGAAGGTGAGGACGAAGATCTCGTGGGGATTGTTGCGGAGGAAGTCCACGATGGTCTGCATGTGCAGGAACAGCCGCTTGCCCCCGGTCAAGTCGGGGGCTCCGTGCTCGACCCACACCCCGTTGCCGGTACCCCAGATGTCGAGCTCCGTCGCCCGTACGTTCAGGCTGTTCAGCTGGTCGCGCAGGGAGTAGCTCTGGTTCTGCGCGAAGTTGACGCCGTCGGCGCTGTTGGAGAATCCGTTGTGGCTGCCCAGCAGAGTGATCTCGTCGAGATGGCGGTTGTTCCAGCCGTCCGGCGGAGCGGCCTGGGCGGGCGTGGGAGCCAGTACGGCCCCGAAGGCGAGCAGGAACGCCACCATCGCCCAGGCCACGGCCGGCAGCCCCTGCCGTCGGCCTCTTGCAATCGTCTGCATGTGATGCGACTCCTTGTCCCCCTCGTCCGCCCCGTTTCGCCGCGGGTGCGGCGTGGGCGGCAAGGACTCGAAGAGCATGCAAAGCGGAGATCAACGTTCATTAAACGGACGCATGCCGAGCCGCGCCGGACCCGGAGCTCCGGCCGTCAGCAGGGGCTGGAAGAAGCCGGATGCCTCCGGAGCGTGCCAGGTGGGCGCCTCGAAACCGGTCTCCGTGACGAACTCCGAGAGGCGGGACTGGGAGAGGGCCCAGTAGGTGGCGCGGCGGACGGACACCCGCCAGTCCTGGGCATCGGGTACCAGCTGGAAGCGCGGGACGAGTAGCGAACGCCGCCGGCGGACGGCGAGTTGGGCCCCGGACTGGCTGGCCCCGAAATGACGAAAAGGGCCCTCGGCCTCCCGCGAAGGGAGGCCGAGGGCCCTTTTCTCATTTGCCCACTCGTCGTGGACTCTCTCTCGAACCCGAGATGTACCCCTACACGGTGCGTCCTGGTCGAGCAGATTTCACCGAAGGTGCTGTTCAGCGGCCTGTTCTAGCAGGGCTCGTGCGGAGTCCGCGTAACGCATCGCGGTCTTCTCGTCGAGCCCGAGGACCTCGGCGAGGTGGAGCGGGTCGGGCCCGTGGGTCAGGGTCTCTTGTGCGACATCCCGTGAGTTCTCCTGAGTCCCGCTGAGGTCCCGAGGCCGTGGCCAGGGGCTCCTTCCTCCTTCGGGTGTTCTACCCGGAGGTGACGTAACTTCGGGATTCCTGAAGCGTTCTCAGCTCGTGCGACCGATCTGCGGTCCGGTCGAAGGCGAGGAGGCGCGGGTTGTCGGCGCTGGCGGTGGTGCGGGACCTGCGCGAGTACCGGGATCCGGTCTCGGCGGAGGAGCTGGAGCGGTTCGAGACGGACGTGTTGGCTGGGTTCGTGCTGGCGCGGGCCTCGGCGGGGCTGACGGATGGCACGATCCGCGGGGACGTCGGGCACCTGGAGCAGGTGAGGACGTGGTTCGGCCGCCCGTTGTGGGACATGGAGCCGGCCGACGCGGATACCTATTTCGGGCGGGTGCTGCGGGGCTCGCCCAGCGGCACCCGCCTGGCCCGCTCGCAGGCGCTGAGCACGTACTTCCTGTTCCTGGAGCTGCGGCACAAGGTCGAGATCCACCGGATGACGGGGCGTGTGGTCGAGTGCCCGATCGACGAGATGAACCGCCCGCGCGGCTCCAAGGACGCCCAGCTGCGGATCCCGCCGACCGCGCCGGAGGTCGGCCGGCTGTTCACCGGCTGGGGCGGCGATCTGGCGACCTGCCGCAAGTTCGCCCCGACCGCGAGGAACTACACCGCCGCGAAGCTGATGTCGCAGGTCGGACTGCGGGTGAGCGAGGCGTGCGGGCTCGACCTGGACGACATCAAGTGGCACCTGGGCCGGTTCGGCAAGCTCCATGTTCGCCTCGGCAAGGGCGCCCGCGGCTCGGGGCCGCGCGAGCGGATGGTGCCGCTGATCAACGGCGCGGACCGGACACTGCGGTGGTTCATCGAGGACGTCTGGGGCCAGTTCGACGACGACCACACCCGCCCCGGCGCCCCGCTGTTTCCCTCCGAGCGCAAGAACACCGACGGGTCGTCGCGCCGGGTCGGCGACGACGCCGTTCGGAACGGTCTTGCCGCAGCCGTTGAGGCTCATCTGCCAGGCTGGACCGAGAAGTTGACGCCACATGTCCTGCGGCACTTCTGCGCGTCCGAGCTCTACTCGGGCGGTCTGGACCTGGTTGCAATTCAGGAGGTTTTGGGACATTCCTGGATCGCCACGACGATGCGATACGTCCACGTCCAGCAGACCAGGGTGGAAGACGCTTGGGCCGCCGGGCAGCAGCGGGCCGCGAAGCGGCTGGAAGGACTGATGGGATGAAGTGGAACCTGCGGCTGACCGCCGCCAACAAGGGCATCTGGAAGGCGTCCGAGCTGCAGCGGAGCCTGGCCGAGCACGGGCTGGTCATCTCGGCCGGGAAGATGTCCGGCCTGTGGTCCGGCCAGCCGGTCTCCCTCAAGCTGGAGGACCTGGACGTCATCTGCGTCGTGCTCGGCTGCGAGATCGGCGACCTACTGATCCCCGAGCCGGCAAAGGTCTCCCGTCCCGGGCAGCAGGAGACCGGGCAAGTTACTGTCGCCGCGGCGGCGGGGCCGGCGGTGGTGCCCCGTCGCCGTGACGGGCGCTCGCTCCCCCCGATGTAATGGCCTACGTTCTGCCGGCCGGCAAGTGCAGGCCGCCGACCAGCTGCCCGGACTGCTTCGGCTGGGGCGTGCTGCCCGGCCGCGCGTGCAGTGCGTGCCAGAGCTTCCGCCGCACGGAGGAGCCCACCGAGTGCAGCGGCTGCCACCGGGTGGTGCGGCTGAAGAAGGGCTACTGCCGCCTGTGCTGGCACCAGGCGAGTCAGGACGCCAAAGGTCAAGTCACCGCGTTGCAACCGTACTTGGAGAAGGTACGGCATCACCAGCTGTTCCTGACCAACCTCCACCGCCCTCGGTGTCCGGGCCCTCCGCGCGGCAAGCGCCGGGGACGGCCGCGGCTTCCCGACCCGGCCCCGGCACGTCCGCCGGCCTGCGGCTGGGTCCAACCAGCTCTGTTCGAGGCCCGCCGCGACTTCACCCGCTTCGACCGCCGGGAACACGCACGGCTCGACAACCTCTGGCTGGCCTGGGCCCGGCATGCCGCCCACCGCCTGGGCGAGGCCCACGGCTGGCCCCGACGCGTCCGCCTGGACGTCGACCGGGCCCTGGTCATCGTGCTGTCCGGTCACACCGGCGGCGACGTCGTCCGGCACTCCGAGATGTTCCCGGCGCTGCGGTCTCGTGGACTCAGCGTCGAACGCACGGCGGAAGTGCTCGGCCTCATCGGCGTCTTCCTTGACGACCGGCCGTCCTCCTTCGACCGCTGGCTGGAGTCCAAGCTCGACGGCCTCGCGGCCGGCATCCGGCGGGATGTCCAGGACTGGGCCCGGCTCCTGCACGACGGCGGCCCGCGGTCCCAGCCACGGGACGTGGCAACCGTCTGGGGCTACCTCAACCGGCTGCGGCCGGTGCTTCTGGAGTGGTCGAACCGCTATGACCACCTGCGCGAGGTCACCCGCGACGACGTCCTCGCCCACCTGGCCACCGTCCACGGCTCGCAGCGCAGGCACACCCTGGTCGCCCTGCGGTCCCTGTTCGCCCGGGCGAAGAAGAGCGGCACGATCTTCAAGAACCCGACCAGCCGCATCCGGGTCGGTCAGCAGGAGAGCGGCGTCATCCAGCCCCTGGAATCCGAGGACGTCCGGTCCTCCGTCGCCGCGGTGACCCGCCCGGCCGACCGGTTGATCCTCGCGCTCGCGGCTATCCACGCCGCCCGGCCCGGTGCGATCCGTCGCCTCCAGCTCGACGACCTCGACATCGGCAACCGCCGACTCGTCATCGACGGCCGCGTCCGGCCCCTGGACGAGCTCACCCTGCAGGCCGCCCTCGCCTGGCTGGAGCACCGGCGACGACGCTGGCCCGACACCGCCAACCCGCACCTGCTGATCAACAAGCAGACCGCGTTGGAGACCGGCCCCATCAGCGGCGTCTCCGTCTCCGCCGCGCTTCGCGGCCAGACCGCCACCCTGGAACGGCTCCGTGTCGACCGCCAGCTCGAAGAAGCCCTCGTCCATGGCCCCGACCCGCTCCACCTCGCCGAGGTCTTCGGCCTGGCCGAGAAGACAGCCATCCGCTACGCGGAGTCGGCACGCATGCTCCTGGGTGAAGCTGCCGAGCAGTCAGCGCAGTGAAACCCGCTCGACCTGGCTACCTTCTTGAAGAGACCCTACGGGCATGGAGTTCTTCTGTTACCACCGCGACCGGCCCGGCTCCGTAGCGTTGCGCAACGAACTGCGGGAACAGCATTGGTCCTACATGGACCGGTACGCGAAGGAGCTGATCGCCCGGGGCCCGACCCTCACCAGTGACGGCGACGCTCCCACCGGCAGCGTGCACATCATCGACCTGCCTGATCCCGTCACTGCCCGCGCGTTCGCCTTCACCGAGCCGGGATACCAGGCCGGCGTCTACCGGGACGTGCTGCTGCGGCGGTGGAGCAACACGCTGGGGCGCACCATGTGGGACTTCCCCGGCGGCCGGACTGGTGGCAACCGGTACTTGGTGCTCGGCCTCGGCACAGGGCAGGCCGCTGACCTCGCCGTGCCGACCGACCGGGACGAGCTGATCGCCTACGGGCCGCTGTTGTCCGACGACGGCACCGCCTGGCTGGGCACGGCAGCGTTGCTCCGGGCGCCGGACCCGGATACCGCAGGAACCATCCTGACCCGGGACCGATACGCCGACATCGAGGTGCACAACTGGCAGTTCGGCGGGCGGCCGTCATAACCCGAGGATGTCCAGACCGACGTCACACCGGAAGCCCTTCGGATCGCTCCATCCTCGTGTTTCATCCGAACCCACGGGTCCGTCGGCCTGACGCACACCGGTGGACCCGTGGGTTCGCGCTGAAGGACCTTCGGTTTCCCTGAACCCACGGGGATCTCGGGGCATGACCCAGATACGCCGGAAACCCGCCAAGGGATGATCTTGCAGACCGGAGGACTCGCTACAGGGTGTTGCTCGCGAGGGCGGCGACGCGGTTCTCGTACTCGCGGCGCGCCTTGCGCTGAGCTGGGATCGCTGGGGCGCCCGGGGTGCCGTCGAGGGACTGGCAGCGGATGAGGAGCTGGGGTCCATGGCGGAGAACGCGCCGTCGTGGATGCGCAGCGCGACTTGGTCGCGGTGGAGGACGTCGAGCACGTCGAGGATGTGCCCGGTGCCGCGTACGAGGCGGAACATCTCGGAGATGTGCACGGTGTCGCCCGGCCGGGCGTAGGCGAGCAGTTCGCCGAACTTCGGCCGCTCAAGGGGGTGGAGGCGGCTGGAGGTGCCGGCCTGTTCCTCGAGGACGACCGGGTCTTCGATCCCGGCCTTCGGTTAGGACGAGGTTTTGCCGGTCGGTCGACTGCTGGTCCGTCGACACCCGTTTGTAGACCAGGTTGGCCATGCCGCTCCCCGCTCTCGGTGGTCGCATTCGACCCCAGCTGTCAGCAAACCCTGTCATCATCCGCCATCGGATCTGATTGGATCGGCGCCGCCGTCGGGTCCCGGAAAGTCTGGGTTCATTGGACGCCCGGCGCGCCAGTCGTCATTCGTTCGTTTGCCGACACCGGCCTTCAGGGGATGGAACACGCGTCGGGGCCTGCGTCGCCGTTGGGGCACGCGATCTTCTTCGTACGACTGCGGCGGGTTCTGCGGTGCTGTTAGCCTGCGGTCCATGATCAAGGGCGGTTTGGCAGGTCGAATAGGCCGGATGGCGGGGGGCAGTGGGCCGGAGCGCGTGCTGGTCGCCGCCAGTTTCGTCAACCGGGTCGGCAATGGTCTGTTCAACGCGGCGTCGGCGCTCTATTTCACCTTGGTCGTGGGCCTGCCTGCGGTGCAGGTCGGCGCCGCGCTCACCATCGCCGGAGTGATCGGCTTGTGCGCGGGGATACCTGGGGGTCATCTCGCCGACCGGCGCGGCGCACGCGTGATCATGATGCTGGCCCTCGCGGTCCAGGCGGTATCGATGGCGGCCCTCGTCCTCGTCGAGAGCTGGGCCGCGCTCACGATCATCGCGACGGTCGACCAGATCGCCGCGGCGGCCGGAGGGGCGGCGTGGGGGGCTCTGGTGGCCCGGGTCGGGGGTGAGCGACCGGCCATGTTCCGGGCGAAGCTGCGCACCTTCGTCAACCTGGGCGTCGTCCTGGGAACGGCGGGTGCCGGGCTGGCGCTGGCCGCGGACACCCGCGGCGCCTATGTCACGCTGATTCTCGGCAACGCGGCGAGCTTCGCCCTGTGTGCGGTGCTTCTGCTTCTGCTGCCCCGCTATCCGGTGCTGGCAGCGCCACCGCGGCAGCGGCGCTGGCTCGTCTTCGCGGACCGTCCGTTCCTGACGTTCACCGCCCTCTACGGGGCCATGGGACTGCAGTACCCGGTGGTCTCCCTGCTCCTGCCGATCTGGATCTCCGAGCACACCGAAACGCCGCGTTGGACGGTGGCCGCGCTGTTCGCAGTCAATTCCGCCTTCTGCGTACTGATGCAGACCAAGATCGGCTCCCGTATCGAGACCCCGTACGACGGCGGCAGGGCGTTTCGCACTGCGGGGCTGCTCTTCCTCGTCAGCTGTCCGATGATGGCGCTGGCGGCGTACGCCCCTGTCTGGGCGGCAGCAGGACTGGTCCTGGCGGCGATCTTCGTCCATAGCCTGGGAGAGGTCTGGGAGTCCTCGGCGTGCTTCGCCCTGGGTTTCGGTCTTGCCCCCGACCATGCCCAGGGCCAGTACCAAGGTGTCCTCGGCCTCGGCTTCAACGCGGGCCAGGCTCTTGCCCCTGCGATCCTCACCACGGTGGTGCTAGGCCTCGGTACGGCGGGCTGGCTGCTGCTGGCGTTGTTCTTCGCAATGCTGGGTGCTGCTGGCCCATCTCTTGCCCGCTGGGGTATGCGGACCCGGCCGCAGCCGGGCGTTGCTGCGGAAGCGACGAGATGACCAGGGAGTAGGTGCCAGGAGCCTTCCGCGTGGCATGGAACAGTGCGTGTGCATCGCGTGGCCGCTGGAGTAGCGACATGACATGGGTGATCAGGCCGCCTGACCGTAGCCGTCCGGCGCGGGCGGGGCGTCACCGCGCAGCGGGCTGAAGTCGACGTCCAGATGCGGGTCGTACGCCTCGGGCACGAGGCCGAGCTCATGGGTGGAGTACTCGCCGAAGCGGCGGACGTGCTCGTTCGCGGCCAGCGACAGCTCGTGCCCGCGCACGCCGGGGGTGTGCCGGGCAGCCTCGTAGGGGCCCATGTCGGTGCCCTTCACGAAGGTGGTGATCACGTACCGGCCGAAGGGGTCTTTGAGCTTCGGCTCGTTGCCCGAGGCGGGGCCGAAGCGACGCCACCACTCCACCCAGTACGCCGTGCGGGAGATGATCCCGAGCAGGGAGCGCTCCGGCATCCGGGCCTTGATCTCCTGCTCCAGGGCCTTCGCTGACTGCTTCAGCCTGTTGTACTTCGTGGTGCCGGAAGTGTCCTTCTCCGACAGCAGCGCCAGCAGTTGTTCCCGGTGGGCCTCGCTGAGCTGGTCGTAGACGCCCATGCAGATCGCGGCGTTCACCTCGGTGCGGACCTTCGCCGCGAGCGCGTCCAGCGTGGTGAAGCCCGGCAGCTCCAGCCCGGCCTCCACGACCTTCTCCAGCGCGATGTTGATCAGGTCCGCCGGGCGGTTCTTCGACACGGCCTCGCTCCGCATTACCGCCTCGGCGATCTTCCGGGCCTTCGTCTTGTCGTACGACAAGCCCGTCCGCTGACGTACGGCGGTTCGCTGCCGCTCCGCCGTACGGTTCGCGGCCTTCGGCACCGTGCCCTCTGGCAGGTCCACCGCGCGGCGGACGAAGTCGACCACCGTCTCCGGGATCTCGTCCAGCTTCGGGAAGCACCCCATGCGCTGGTACGACTTCAGCGCGAGCAGCTGGGCCAGGAGGTGCTCGTCGCAGTCGGTCCGGCCGGCAACCCACTCGACCTCGTCACGGCTCGGCGCGAAGAACAGATGCAGCTCATGCGCGGTGATCAGCCGCTTGAACCGCGGATACGCGGTCCTCTCGATCGAGGTCACAGCCCACCCCGCCCCTGAGGGAATCCAACATCACCACCAACGACACTGGGCTCGCACAATCGGACCTGCCAGGGACGTTGCGTTGGCAGTACATGGGATCACGGTGGCGACTGCGCCGGCCTGGCGCGGCTCCTTCACTCGTCGGGCGACTGAGCTGGGAAACGCCGCCGTCTCGCATCTGATGCGAAAAACTCGCGTCCAATGCGATCGACGGAGAGTGATGGCGATGGGTGAGGACGGCCTGGCACCGGGGTCTGCTCGCCTCCACCTGGTCGATGGCCTGCCGATGCTGCGGCCGGGCGAGCAGGTCTTCGAAGCGATGCTCCAGGGCTGGCGCAACCCGTGGGAAGGCCCACTACCCTGGGGCGATGCTGCTTCCCACCGTCCCGCGCATCCGCCTGCGGGCCGCCGTTCAGTCGGCTATCGACACGCCATTCGGCCCGCTGACCTTCACCACGGCCATTGGGAACACGGGCCTTCCGCTGCTGCCCGATGAGCTGTTCGAGCTGCCGGGCGGCCGCACGGTCGCCCGCTGGGTCCGTCCCGCGGCCCGCGTAGAGCTGCTGCTGACCCCGTACGATCCCGAGCTCGACCCCGAGACCTGGGGGCCGCTGACCGACTGCCGTGCGGCGGTCTGGCGGATCGACGTCTTTGCTCCGCTCGGCTGTGTGCAGTTCTCGGCGGGGCTGTCGGCGCGGCTTCCGGAGGGTGCCGACGCGGGGTACGACGGGGGGCAGGCACTGGCCGCGATCACGGTGGAGGACGAGAAGACCCGGCTCACCGTCGGGGGTGACGACGCGGAGGCGATCTGCTGGGCGGCCGACGCGGGCGAGGTGCCCCGACGATGGGCGGCGCTGATCGACGAGGTGCACAACCACTCGTTCAGCACGTGGGGCGTGGACTTCGGCCACAACGGCATGTCCTGGACGCTGCCCCCGCTGGAGGCCGGTGACCACTGTGAACTGCCGGTGATCGCTGCCTGGGCTCCGGTCACGGACGAGAGCGCGAACACTTGGTACGCCGTCATGGCATCGCCAACGGTGCTGCTGCGTCAGGTTGCTGCCGAGTCGGCACAGCGGGCCGACGCTCCAGAAGCCGGCTGATCACGATCTGAGCCGAAGACGGATCGACGCGACGGTGACCGCGCCGTGGAAGACGTAGGCGCGCTTGTCATAGCGCGTGGCCAGGCTCGGACGCCTGGCACGCAGACCAGTACGCCACCCGGCGCCCGGCCCAGCCCTTCCTGCGCTGGTGCATGGACAACGACACCATGCCCCGAGTCTTCACGGCGGCCGTCCCCTTGACCACCGCTCAGCTGATCGAGACCGCGGAGGAAGCGGATCGACTGAGCGTGCGTGAGGACCACGGCGTGTGGCAGCCCGTTTCGCAGGGCTTTGCCGAGGAGTGCCCGGACTTCCCCTGACAGCGAGGGCTTCCTTGGCGCCTTCTGACATGGCTGGGCGCCTTCGCACGTTGTCCGCGCCAGACAGCGATAGCCATGGCGATCGACGTCCGCCGAGCTCGCGTTGATCACTCAGCGCGAGCTCCATTCGGACTCGGCTGCGAACAGACGACGCCTGAACAAGCGAGCTCACCAGTCTCAACCCCCGGTTCCGTGGACCACCGCGGACGACGGCCACCGGGCCCGGAGCACGGGCACCCGGGTCACCCCGCCCGGCCCACGCCCGTCACCCGCGCGATGGCCCCGGACGCCGCTGTGCCGCGCGCGGGCGGCCGGGCCCGTGCGGTGGGGATCGGAAATTCGTTCGGACTTTCTGTTATCGGCGCGCCGCCGGGAGGTCTCCCAGGTGTCGGCACCCGTACCCGCCGACCCGAACAGGAAGCGTGCTCAGGTGAACAGCGAAGACAGGACGACGATTCTCCCGGCGGCCGGGCGCCCCGGTGGCCGGGCCGAGCGGCGCGCCGCCGCCGTGCGGCGGGGGCGTGGGCGGCGGGCCCGTCGGCGGAGCGGGGTCGGTCCGGTGGTGGCCGTGATCGCCGCCGTGGCCGGTACCGGGGTGATCGCCGCGCTCGCCGGCGCCGGGTACGCGGCGTACGACGGGGCGGACGGCGACCGGGACGACCGGCGTGTGGTGGCGCTCGACCCGCAGATCGCGGCGGAGGCGGGGAACCACGACGGCGTCCAGGTGCCCGGCGCGGGCGGCGTCGACTCCGCTCTCCTCGCCGGCCCGGCCGGCTCCCCGTCCGCCGCCGACCCGGCGCAGGCCGCGTCCGCGTCCCCTGCGACCACCGGCCCCGCGACCACCGGCCCCGTGGCCCCTACCGGCGTGACTCCGCCGTCCACCCCTGCCGCGCCGGCCGTGCCGACCCCGTCCGCGTCCGTCAAGCCCGGCCCGGGCGCCACCGCCAGGCCGACCGCGGACACCGCGGCCACCGGGGCCGCCTCCGCCGCGGCGACGTCCGCCGCCCCGAAGAACGCCGGGGCGCCCGCGAGCGGTACCTCGGCGCAGTTCGCCCAGCAGGTGGTGGACCTGGTCAACGCCCAGCGCGCCCAGCAGGGTTGCGGTCCGCTCACCGCCGAACCCCGGCTGGCCGCGGCCGCGCAGGGGCACAGCGAGGACATGGCGGCGCGTAACTTCTTCGACCACGCCAGCCCCGAGGGCTACCACGCGGACCACCGGATAGACGCGACCGGTTACCGCTGGAGCACCTGGGGCGAGAACATAGCGCGCGGTCAGAAGGACCCGGCCGCCGTGATGGAGTCCTGGATGAACAGCCCGGGCCACCGCGCCAACATCCTCAACTGCGCGTTCAAGCAGATCGGCGTCGGCGTGCGGACCGGCTCCGGCGGCCCCTGGTGGACGCAGGTCTTCGCGGCTCCGTCCTGACCGGCCGGCCTCACGCGCGCGCCCGCTCCAGTGCACCGTGCAGGGTCCCCGTTTTCCGAATCCGCGCAAATTGTTGTTATCTGATCACTCCCCAGAGGTCTCCGAGGAGGCAGCGGCGGACGGAAGAACGGCAAGACGGAGTGCGGACCCATGAACGTTGACGTGCAGAACAGGACCGGGACGACCCTGGTGCTCGCGGCCCAGGCGGGCGACCCGCAGGCCCGGGAGGCGCTGGTCGCCACCTGGCTGCCGTTGGTCTACAACGTCGCCGGGCGCGCGCTGAACGGCCACGCCGACGTCGACGACATCGCGCAGGAGACCATGATCCGCGCGCTGGACGGCCTGGACGGGCTGCGCGACCCGGAGTCCTTCCGGTCCTGGCTGGTCGCGATCACCATGAACCAGGTCCGCCGCCGGTCCGCGAGCCAGCAGCAGACGGCCGTCGGCGGCCTTGACGAGACCTGGGAACTGCCCGACCCCGAAGGCGACTTCACCGACCTCACCATCCTGCGCCTGGGCCTGTCCGGCCAGCGCAGGGAGGTCGCCGAGGCCACCCGCTGGCTGGACCCGGACGACCGCGAACTGCTCGCCCTGTGGTGGCTGGAGGCCTGCGGCGAACTCACCCGCGCCGAACTCACCGAGGCGCTCGACCTGACGCCGCAGCACACGGCCGTCCGGATCCAGCGGATGAAGAAGCAACTGGAGGCGGGGCGCCTGGTGGTCCGGGCGCTCACCGCCTACCCGCGCTGCCCGGAGCTGGCCGACCTCACCGCGGGCTGGGACGGCGCCCCGGGTTCGGTGTGGCGCAAGCGCATCGTCCGGCACATCCGGGCCTGCCCCGCCTGCGACCGGCTGGGGCGCGACCTCTTCCCGGCCGAGGGGCTGCTGGCCGGCCTGGTCCTGGTGCCCTTCCCGTCGGGTTCGCCGACCGCCCTTCCGGTGCAGCCCACCGCGGCCGCGGGCCTGGCCGACCCGAGCGGGGGGCCCGGTGGCCGGGGCGGTCCCACCCGGCGGAGGGCGGCGGTCGCGGGCGGCGCGGCCGCGGTGCTGGCGGTGGCGACCCTCGCGCTGGTCTGGCCGCACCACGCCGCCCCCGAGTCGCCCGCGACCGAACCGACCACCCCGGCGGGCGCACCGGACACACCGGTGGCGGCGATACCGACCCCGCCCACGACGACGCCCCCGACCCCGCCGACGACGGCCGAGCCGGTGACGGCCCCGGCCGCTCCGCTGCCCACCCGGGCGCCCGAGCCCGCGCCGACGACGCCAACGCCCGTCAGTGCCAGGCCGACCGCCCCGCCGAGCCCGGAGCGCCAGCTCGTCGACCTGGTCAACGCCGAGCGCGCCAGGGCCGGTTGCGGCCCGCTGCGGATCGACCCCAAGCTGCACGCGGCCGCCCAGAAGCACGCCGAGGACATGGTGACCCGCGCCTTCTTCGACCACGTCAACCCGGACGGCGCGCGGGCGGACGCGCGGCTCGCCGCCGCCGGTTACCGCTGGTCCCAGTGGGGCGAGAACCTCGACCGGGGACCGGGATCGGCCGCCGCCGTCTTCTCCCGCTGGATGGACGGCGGAATTCACCAGTCCAACATGCTGGACTGCGGCTTCAAGGACGTCGGCGTCGGCGTCGCGACCGGCCCCGGTGGCCCCTACTGGACCCAGGACCTCGGTACCGCGCTCGGCTGAGGGTGCGGCCGGACCTGCCGCGCGGGGGCCGGCGTCAGGCGGGAATCAGCCGGATCAGACCGGGTGCCTGCCCGGTCACATAGCCCGTCCCCTCGCCGACCACACCGCCGGCGTCCCCGACCGGGCCCTGGAGGCCGTCCGGCACCGCGTCGAGCGCTCCGCCGTGCTGGAGCGGGCCGGTCAGATTCCCCTGGCCGCCGATCGCGCTGGCGTGTGCGCTGGGAGCGGTCAGGGAGGCCACGACGCCCACGGCGAGCGAGGCGACGGCGAGCATGCTGCGCTTCTTCATGCCCCGCCCAACGATGCTCCGCCACCCGGGTTACGGGTGCCGGCGGGAGTCCACTCGTTCTTGTCCGGCCACCCCGGCGCGAGCGGCCCGCGGGCACCTTTCCGGTGGCGCGGAGCACAGGACGGCGGTGGGATGGGGAAGGGTCGGAGATTAAACCCGACAAAACAGCACATTGACTGACCAAATCGAGGCAACCGCGACAAGAAGGGCACCTGATGTACGCAGCCGAGCTCACGCCAGCCGTCCTCGCCGAGCTGCGCCGCCCCCGGCGCTACCCGGCCGTCTCCGTTCTGCTGCCCACCCACCGCAGCGAGCCGGACAACGCCCAGGACCCGGTGCGCCTGCGCAATCTGATCGCCGAGGCGAAGAACCGGCTGCACGCCGACGAGGCGGTCTCCCGGGCCGACCGGATCGACGTGGTCGAGCAGTTGGACCGGGCCCTGACCGAGGTCGACCTGGTGCACGCCGAGGACGGCCTGGTGATCTTCGCAGCGCCCGGTGAGCACCAGGTGTGGTCGCTGCCGCGCACCGTGCCCGCCCGCGTGGTGCTCTCCGAGACCTTCCTGACCCGCAACCTGGTCTCCGCCTACACGGCCGGCGCCCCGTACTGGGTGCTGACCGTCGCCGCCGACCGGGTCGCCCTGTTCAGCGGGGCCGGGCCGCGGCTGGTCGAGCACGCCGCGGACGGCTTCCCGCTGGACCAGGTCCCGCCGGACTGGGACGTGGAGCGGAAGGAGCGGATCGGCGACGTGCCCAGCACCTTCCGCGACGAGGAGACCCGCCGGTTCCTGCGTGAGGCCGACACGGCGCTCGCCACCCTGCTGGAGGCCGACCCGCGCCCGCTGTACGTGCTCGGCGAGGCCGCCGCGCTCGCCCTGCTGGACGAGGTGGGCGCCGCCGCCAAGCGCGCCGCCGCCCAGGTGCCCAGGGGCGGCCTCGGCCACGCCCAGCCCGCCGCCGTCGCCGAGGCCGTCCGGGCCACCGTCGCCCAGCAGGAGCAGAAGGCCGTCGCCGAACTGCACAAGCGCCTCGACCAGGCCCAGAGCGACAAGGGACTCGCCGCCGGGATCGACGAGGTCTGGCAGAGCGTCGCCGAGGGCCGGGCCGCCGTGGTGGCGGTCGAGGAGGACTACTGGGAGCCGGTCAGGGTGACCGACAACCACCTGGTGCCCGCCCCCGCCGGCGAGCCCGACGTCCGCGAGGACATGGTCGACGAGATCGTCGAACGGGCGCTGGACACGGGGGCCAAGGTCCTCTTCGTCCCCGCCGACGAACTCGCCGGCCGAGGCCGGATCGCCGCCGCCCTGCGGTACTGACCGACGCCCCGCCCGCCCCGCCCGTCGGCCCCGGCCTTGCCAGACCGGGGCCGACGGCATGTCCGCCGTCGTGGGGCCGGGGTCGGTGTGGCCGGCGCCGGTGCCGCTGACCGTCGGTGATTGCGGTGGACCGGCTGCCGGGCGTGCGCGGCGACGCTAGGGTGCTGCACGGATCGGGGCGTGGAGAGGGTGGGGGCGGCATGCGATTCCTGTTCGTGCACGGCACCGGGGTACGGCGCGAGGGGTACGACCCGCTGTTCGAGCTGGTCGCCCGCGAGCTGGGTGCCCGGTTCCCGGACGCCGGGGTGGAGCCCTGCTACTGGGGGGACGAGTACGGCGCGACGCTGAGCGCGGGCGGCGCCTCGATCCCGGGCTTCGTCGGCCTGTCCGGCGGCGGCCGGCCGGAGCCCGTCGAGCCCGCGGGGCTGGTCGGCCGGGCGGACGGCGGCTGGACGCTGCTGTTCGTCGATCCGCTCTGCGAGCTGCGTGTCCTGGCCGAACCGCCCGGCGAGGACGACGGGTTCGGCGCGCCCGGCACCCGGACGCCCGGGCAGGCCGTCGGCGAGCACCTGGCCGCGCTCGCCGCCGACACCGTCGATGCCGACGCCGTTTCCGCCGCCGCCGACCAGCTGACCGCCGTCCTGGCCGCCACCGGTCTGGCCCGGCACCTCCCCGGCGCCCTCCAACGGCTCGCCGCCGCCGAGGAGTTCACCGGGGCCTGCGAACAGGCCGCCGACCCGGCGGCGGCCGCCGAACTCACCGCCGTCACCGCCCGCGCGCTCACGGCCGAACTGCTCACCGCCGCCGGCTCCGAGGCGCTCTGCACCGCCGAGGAGCGCGACCGGCTGGTCGAACTCCTCGCCGACCGCCTCGGCGGCGCCGCCCGCGGACCGCTCGGCCGGACGGCGGGCGTCCTCGGCAAGCTCGGGATGCGCCTCGGCGGCCAGCGGCTGCTGGACCGTCATCGCGGCGCCCTGACCGTCGGCGCCACCCCCGCGCTCGGCGACATCCTGCGCTACCAGGCGCGCGGCGGCCCGCTGCGCGCCTACCTGGCGGAGCGGATCGCCGCCGCCCCGGGCCCGACCGTCGTCATCGGGCACAGCCTCGGCGGCATCGCCCTGGTGGACTCGCTGGCCCTCGCCGCCGCCCGCCGGGAGGCACCGGAGGGGCTGCGCCTGCTGGTCACCGTCGGCTCGCAGGCCCCCTTCCTGCACGAACTCGGCGCGCTCAACGGCCTTGAGCCCGGCGCCGCCCTGCCGCCCGGCTTCCCCGCCTGGCTGAACGTCTACGACCCCGCGGACCTCCTCGGCTACCGGGCCGCCCCGGTCTTCCCCGGCGATGCCAGGGTCACCGACCACGAGGTGACCAGTCGGCAGCCGTTCCCGTACTGCCACAGCGCCTACTTCAAGCTCCCCGCCCTGTACGACCGGATCGCCGCCGCCGTGGCCGGCGCCGCTTCCTGAGCCGGGGTCGCTCCGTCGGCCGGCACGTCGCCTGACACGTCGTCCGCCGGAGTCGCCGGGTGACCCTCGCCGCCGACGTCCCTCGTCCGCTGCCCGACCGGGTGTTCGCCGTCGGCACCGAGGCGTGCCGGGCGGGCTCCGAGCCCCCTTACCGACCCGCTCACGAGCGGCAGCACCGGCCCCGGCGAGGGCATGACGGGGTGGGGCATGGCGGTACCGCCTCGGTGAGGAGCGTGGCGGGGGAGCGGGTCAGCCGCGGCGGCTGCCCGGGGCGGCGGGGGCGTTCCCGGTGACGCGGACCGAGCTGAGGATCTGCTGCACCGACTGCAGGGTCCGCTCGGACGGCTTGTTCAGACAGGCCTTCAGTTCGACCACCGTCACCTGGTCGGCCTCGGCGACCGTCCGGTGGCCGAGGAGGGCGAGGGTGCCGCCGAGGCCGAAGCAGTCCTTGTCGAGCCCGGCTTCGGCCGCCGGCTCGCTGGTTCCGGACAGCTTGGCGGCGAGGGTCTGGTCGTCGATCAGTCCGATGGCGATCAGCGCGCCGTCTTCGCCCAGTTCGTCGGCCGGTGCCGTGGCGCACGCGCTCTGCTTCGCCGTGCAGGACGGCCTCACCGTGAGCGGCTGGGAGGCCAGGTAGCCGGTGCTCCGGCGCGGGTCGGCGGACGGGATGAGCAGGGTGGACCAGCCGATCGGCATGTAGACGACCAGTCCGCCGAGCTCCGGGAAGCCGACGGGCCGCACGGGGTATCCGAAGGCGCCGCCGGGCCCGGCGGAGGTCGGGGCCGGCGAAGCGGTGACGGTCGGGGAAGCGGCGGCGGTCGGCGCCGGCGGCGTGGCCGCCGGACGGATGACCCCGGCCGGCGGCGCGGGCGCGATGGCCGGGGCGGCGGCCAGTGCGGCGGCGACCAGACCGGTGGTCAGCCCGGCCGCGAGCCCGGCGGTCCGCCTGCGGCGACGGGTCCGGGCGGCGCGTTCGAGGACCCGGTCCAGCAGGTCGGCCGGAGGCGGGAGGTGGGGAGCGGCCTGCCGCAGCAGGTACCGCAGCTCCTGCTCCTCCTCCGTGTCGGCGGCCGAAGACCCGCCGGAGCGGCCGGAGCCGGGCCGCTCGAAGCCCGAGCGGTCGAACTCCGAGCGGTCGAACTCCAGGGGGCCGGACTCCGGATGGGTGCCATCAGATCCCGTCACGGCGTCCCCCGTTCAGCATCAGTTCCCGGGAGGGCAGCTTGCCGCGCAGCGCCTGCAAGGCGCGATGGGTCTGGCTCTTGACCGTCCCCGGATTGCAGCCCAGCGCCTCGGCCGTGTCCTCGACGCTGAGGTCCTCGAAGTACCGCAGCACCACCACGGCCCGCTGGCGCGGTGGCAGCGCCCGCACGGCCGCGGCCACCACCTGGCCGACCACCACGTCCTCGAACGGGTCCGTGTGCACCGGGGACTCCGGCAGTTCGCCGTGCGGCAGCTCCCCGTGCCAGCGCCGCCGCCACCAGGAGACGTGCGAGTTCACCAGCACCCGGCGCACGTACGCCTCCGGCCGGTCGATGGAGATCTTCTCCCAGCGGGGCCAGACCTTGGCCAGCGCCGTCTGCAGCAGATCCTCGGCCAGATGCGGATCGCCGGTCAGCAGCCAGGCCATGCGCAGCAGGCGTGGGCTGCGGGCGGCGACGAACTCCTCGAAGTCCGGTGTCGCGTCCCTCATCGTGCCGCCCCCGCCATGGTGTTCCCGTCGTTCCTGTCAGCAGTGCCGGCCGTGCCGGCGGTCGTGGTGTTCGTCTCACGGCTGCATGAACGCGATGGGAGTCCGTACGGGTTGCCTGCCGAAGGCGGCCATTTTTCCGGACGTGTTGGACGGCCCGCGAGCCGGCCGGAACTCGGCCGGGCGGCGGGCGGGCCGTGGGCACCACGATGCGCCCGCCGGTCCCCACCGCACAGGGGCGCGTGGACGGCGCCCTGGCGCACCGCCCCGGCGCGCCGGGGCAGCACGGCGTACCCGCCCACGACGGACGGGCCCGGCCGGGTCAGAGCGTCCCGGTGCCGCGCGGCGTGCCCGCCGGCCCGCGGACGGCGGGTCCGGCCGGATCGACCGGCGTCACCGTCCAGTCCGGGTGGCCCGGCATCGGCGGGGTGCGCCGCCCGTAGAGCCAGTCGGTGAGGAAGCCCGTCAGGTCCTCGCCGGAGACCTCGGAGGCCGTCCGCAGGTAGTCGGCGGTGGTGGCGGTGGCGTACCGGTGCCGTCGGAGGAAGGCCCGCTCGATCCGGTCGAAGGCGGTCGCCCCGACCCGCTCGCGCAGCGCGAACAGCACCAGCGCGCCGCCGGTGTAGCGCTGGCTGTCGAAGAGGTTCACGGCGTTCGGCGCGGCGACCGGCCCGGAGTCGTGGCGCCACTGGTCGCCCCTGGCGTAGAGGTCGCGCATCCGGTCCGTCAGAGCGGTGAAACCGCCCGGGTCCGGCCAGCCGCGCTCGTAGCGGTACATCAGGCCGTAGAAGTCGGCGTGGCCCTCGTTCAGCCAGAGGTCCGCCCAGCTGCGCGGCGAGACGCTGTCACCGAACCACGAGTGGATCAGCTCGTGCATCATGTGCGAGCCGATCGCGGGCTCGGGCCGGCGCAGGAAGTCCGGTTTGTAGAGGGTGAGGGTCTGCGTCTCCAGACCGGTGAAGCCGAAGGCGGCCGGGTCGTCGCTGTTGACGGGCAGCAGCCCGTACGTCTCGAACGGGAAGCGTCCGAGACGCTGTTCGGCCCACTCCAGCTGGGCGGGGGTGAGCGCGAGGGCCGGCTCCAGACCGGCGGCGCGGGCGGTCGGGACGACGTCCCGCAGCGGGAGCCCGTGCGGGCCGGAACGCTCGCGCACGGTGTAGTCGCCGACCGCCACCTGCAGCAGCTCCGTCGCCATCGGCTCACGCGACACGTACCGCCGGGTGGTCCGCCCGTCGCCGGCCGGTTCGGTGGCGGCGAGCCGCCCGTTGGCGACGCCGAGCACGTCGTCCGGCGCGGTGACACTGATCGTGAAGCGGGCCTTGTCGCTCGGGTGGTCGTTGCAGGGGAAGACGGTGTGGGCGCTGTCGGGCTGTCCGGCGACGGCGAAGCCGTCGGGCGTGGGCACCCAGCCGGTGTGCGGCAGCCGGGCCCCCGGGTCGGCCGTGTAGTCGACGGACACCCGCAGCAGGGCGCCCCGCGGCACCGCCCTGGCCGGAACGACGGTCAGCTTCTCGTCGTGCGTGCGGAACGCCGCAGGGCGGCCGTCGACCCGGACGCTTCGGACGTCCAGCCCGAGCGCGTCCAGCTCCAGGCCCGGCAGCGCGGTGAGCGCGCGGGCGGTGAGCACGGTGCGGCCGTCCACGGTGCGGGTGTCGGGCCGGTAGTCGAACGAGAGGTCGTAGGCGAGCGCGTCGTAGCCCGGGTTGCCGAGCGCGGGGAAGACCGGGTCGCCGAGGCCGTCCGCCGCCGCGGCGGACGGCACGGTGGCGCAGAGCACCGCCGAGGCGAGCGCGAGGGCGACGGCGAGGCTGGAACGGGTCCTGGGGATGGTGACCACCGCTTTCGTGTCCTGCTGTTCGGGCCTTGGGCCGGGTCCTGGGCGACCGGCGCCGTTGAGTGACCTTCCGGACACGGATCGTAGTGGAGGGGCTGGGCGGTCCGGGACGCCTCCGAGGCCTGCGGCGTCCCCCGAACGGGTCAGTCCGGTAGCCGGTCGGCAGCGGACTGTCATAACGTTCGAAGTGCTCCGCCCCCTGACGGACGGGGCCACGGCCGTCGGAGAACCTGGCCAGGTCCGGCGGCCGTCCTTCATGTCCGGGCCCGCCTGCCCGTAGGCTGGGCGGCTGCAACCCACGCTGACGTTCCGGACCGGCAGGAGCAGCCTTGACCAGCCCCGCCCCGAGCTTCCTGGTGATCGGTGAGTGCGTCGCCGACATCGTCCGTACGGACGGCGCGCCCGACCGGGTCCACCCCGGCGGCAGCCCCGCCAACGTCGCGTACGGGCTGGCGCGGCTCGGGCTGCCGACCGCGCTGCTCACCCAGCTCGGCGCCGACCCCAACGGCCGGCTGATCCGGGCACACCTGGAGTCCGCGGGTGTCACCGTCCTCGCGGACGCCGAGGAGGGTGCCCGGACGCCGTCCGCGGTGGTCGAGCTGGACGAGCAGGGCCGGGCGCGCTACACCTTCGACATCGGCTGGACGCTGACGCCGCGCGATCTCCCGTACACGCCGGGCCACTTGCACATCGGGTCCATCGCGGCCGTCGGAGAACCCGGGGCGTCGGCCGTGCTCGCCCTGGTGGAACGCTTCCGCTCCCGGGCCACCGTCAGCTACGACCCGAATGTGCGGCCCGCGCTGATGGGCGAACGGGAGCAGGCCGTCCGGCGGGTCGAACGCTGCGTGGCGCTCAGTGACCTGGTCAAGGCCAGCGACGAGGACCTGGCCTGGCTCTACCCGGGGCAGGACCCGGAGCAGGTGGCCCGGCGCTGGCTCGGCCTCGGCCCGGCCGTGGTCGCCGTCACCCGGGGCGGTGACGGCGCCTTCGCCCTCACCGCGGACGGGCGGCGGGTGGAGGCGGCCGCGGTACCCGTGACGGTCGCCGACACGGTGGGCGCCGGTGACGCCTTCATGGCCGCCCTGTTGCGCGCCCGCCACTCCGGTGCCGCCCTCGCCGAGGCGCTCGTCGAGGCGGTCACGGCCGCCGCCCTCACCGTCGCCCGGGCCGGCGCCAACCCGCCCGACGCCGGCGAACTGCGCGCCGCTCTGCGCGCCGGTACGCCGGGCGTCGGCTGAGCCGGGCGCCTACTGGTCCGCCGGTGCCGCCGGTGCCGTTCGCGGCTCCGGTGCGCCCAGCCAACGGGACTGCTGCGCCTTGGAGTCGAAACTGCGGGCGGCGGTGAGGACGCCGGTGAGGTCGGGGTGGCGGCCGAGGAGGGCGTGGGCCCGGGTCAGGGCGTCCGGCGTGAGCCGGCGGGTGAGACCGAGGTGCGGGGACCAGCGGCCGGGGACGTAGTGCGGGTCGGGTTCCTCGGCGTCGGCGAGGATCTGCCAGACCCGGTGGTGGAGCAGGATCAGGTCCACGGTGGGCACGACCGACCAGGAGAGCACCCGGCGCCTGCTGCGTGCGGCGAAGGAGAGCAGGCCGGTCAGCCGGACGGTCAACGGCAGTGCGTCGGCGAGGAGTTCGTCGAGCCGCGCCGGGGCGTCGGCCGGCATCCGGGCGCAGGAGGCCAGGGTGAGGTGCGGGCGGTGGTCGGGGTGGGTGTTGTGGGCGAGGCTGTCCACGCCGCCGTCGGCGAGCGTCTGCCAGACCGCGCGTACGGCGCGGTCGAAGGAGGCGTCGCAGACCAGCTCAACGGTCTGCATGGGCGGGCGCCGTGATGTCCTTGCCGTACCAGACCTGGGCGTACGGCCCGCTGCTGTACGCCGGGATCTCGCGGTATCCGTGTCGCGAGTAGAGCGCGCGGGCCTCGACCAGGTCGAGCCGGGTGTCCAGCACGATCCGCTCGGCGCCGAGCGCGCGGGCGGCCTCGTCCACGGCGGCCAGCAGCCGGGCGCCGCCGCCGGTGCCGCGCAGACCGGGCCGGACGAAGACCCTGGTCAGCTCGACCGTGCGGGCGTCCCGCACCCGCAGACCGGCACAGGACTGGGCCTCGCCGCGGTAGCGGCCGAGCAGGAAGAGCCCGGTGGGCCCGGCGAGGTCGTCACTCGGCGAGCCGGCCAGGCCGGCCTCGATCTCCTCGGGCGTGCCCTCGCGGCCGAGGTGCAACCGGTAGTACCGGTTGGCGACATCGGTGTAGTACTCGCGCAGCAGCGCCAGCGCCTCCTCGGAGCCGACATCGGCCCGGGCGACGGCCCAGGGATCGGTGGTACGCGGCGCACTGTTCGTCATGCGCGCATTATCGGTGGCGGCCCACCCCGCCCGCGAACCGTTTTCCCAGACGGACGGGGGTGCGCCCGACGCCCGGGCTAGGCTGCCGAGCGTGAACCCGAGCCCGGATCCCCGCCCGCTGCTCCTGCTCGACGTCGACGGTCCGCTCAACCCGTACTACGCCGACGCGGGCGAGCGCCCGGCCGCCTACCGCGCGCACCGGACCGAACCCGGCTGGGCACGGGGGCCGGTGGAGATCTGGCTGGACCGGGCGCACGGGCCGAAGCTGCGGGGGCTGCCGTACGAGCTGGTATGGGCGAGTACGTGGCAGGCCTGCGCCAATACCTGGATCGCGCCGGTCCTGGGGCTGCCGCCGCTGCCGCACGTCGAGCTGCCCGGCCCGGCGGAGTGGCGGCCGGACGACACCTGTCCGAAGACCTGGCCGATCGTCAGCTGGGTGGCCGGACGCCCGTTCGCCTGGGTGGACGACGACATCGGGGAGACCGATCGGGCGTACGTGGCGGCGCACCACGCGGGGCCCGCGCTGCTGCACCGGGTGCACCCCGGACGGGGGCTGGTGGACGCGGACTTCGCCGTGCTGGCCGCGTGGGCGGAGGGTCTGCGGGGCGGCTCCCGTGCTTAGCCCGCGGGGGTGACGAGGGGGTTGGCCGAGGGGTGGCACGGGGGAGCAGTGCTGCATGGACAAAATGGCAGATAATCAGATTAATGGGGGATCGAAGGGCCGTCACCGAGCAGGCCGCCGGGCCGGGGCCGGTCTGGTGGCGGCCGTCTGCCTGACGGCCGTGATGGCGGGCTGCGCCGCACCGTCCGGGCAGGGCGGGAGGCCCTCCCGCACCGCCGCGAGCACCGCCGCCGCAGCGGACGAGAGCGAGGCGGCCGACCGCGGCGGGCCCCGGCCCCCGGCCGCGCCGCTGGGGATGCCGGGCCTGGCCCGGCAGGAGGAGGAGCGCGGCGGTGAGGCGCTCGCCCGCCGGGAGGCCGCCGTCCGGGCCAGGCTGGAGGCCGTCCACCGCTGGGGTCTGGAGCGGGTGCCGCTGCCCGCGCCGCAGCGTCCGGCGAGCAGGCCGGAACTGCGGCCGGCCCAGGGCGTGAAGCTCAGCGACGGGCGGCCACCGGTGGTCTACCGCGTCCCGACCGACGAGAAGATCGTCTTCCTGACCGTCGACGACGGCGCCGAGAAGGATCCCGCCTTCTCCCGGATGGCGAAGGAACTGGGGATCCCGCTCAGCACCTTCGTCGCCGACTACCTGGCCCGCTCCGACTACGGCTACTTCCGCAACCTCGCCGCCCAGGGCGCCGCCGTCAACAACCACACCATCAACCACCGCAACCTCAAGGTGCTCGGCTACGACGTGCAGCACGACGAGATCTGCCGCCAGCAGGACCAGCTGGAGCAGCAGATCGGCGCCCGCCCCCGGCTGTTCCGGCCGCCGTACGGCGAGTACAACGACGACACGCTGCGCGCCGCCGCCTCCTGCGGCATCGAGGCGGTGCCGCTCTGGAACGAGGAGGCCTTCCCCGACCGCATGGAGTACCGCTACGCCGACCAGCGCCTGCACCCGGGCGACATCATCCTCACCCACTTCCGGGGCACCGACCTCTGGCGCGGCACCATGCCCGACCTGCTCCGCAAGGTCGTGAACGACGTCACCGCGCAGGGCTTCGCGCTCGCCCGCCTGGACGACTACCTGTAGGCCCGTCGGCGGGGCGTCACTGGAGCGAGAGGGCGTCGAGGTAGACCCAGGCGCCCTCGTGGCGGACGAAGCGGCTGTGCTCGGTGAGGACGCCCTCCTCGCGGCCCTCGGTGTAGTGGGCGCGGAAGGCGACCGTGCCCTCGCTGTGGAAGGGGCCGCCGTCGGTGCTGGAGAGCACCTCCAGCCGGACCCAGCGCAGCGCGGGGTCGAAGTCGACGGTGGCGGGCCGGGTGTCGGGGTGCCAGCTGCGCAGCAGGTACGCCTCGTCCTGGGCGGCGAAGGCGCTGAACCGGGAGCGCATCAGGGCCTCGGCGGTGGCGGCCGCGGCCTGGCCCCGGTGCAGCCGGCCGCAGCACTCGGCGTAGGCGGCGGGCAGCCCGCACGGGCAGGGCGAGGAGGGCAGCAGCCGGGGGGCGGTGGCTCGGGGCGTGGCGCGGGCGGCGGAGCGGCGTCGGGACATGGCGTCCATTCTCGCCCCTCGCCGGAGTGCCCCGCGCCCTGGCCCGCTCACGCCCCGCTCCCCGCCCCGTTCCGGCGGTCAGCGGGCCCGGTCGAGGAAGCGCCGCAGGCGGTCCGCGAGGCCGTCGGACGGGACGGTCGCCGCGAACCAGGCGGCCTCGACGGCCAGGCCCTCGTCGATCGGCAGGCTGATGCCGCGGGTGACGGCGGCCGTGGACCGGCTGACGGTGGGCTGGGAGGAGCACTCCCGCAGGCTCGCGGCCGGCCCGGCCTGAGGCCTGTCCGAAGGAGGCCGACCCGTCGGTCCCGCGCGCCGACACCTGAACCCGGACAGCCCGGGCAGGCCCGCGCGAGGACATGGCAGAGGGAAAAGAGCAGGTCAAGGCGGAGACGCCAAAGACGCCGCGCGACCGAGAGCTGACGCCTCGTCCGTTGCTGCGACGACCGTAGCGTCAGAAGACCCGGATGTCACGGGCACTGACAATCTGTACGAAATCGTCAACGAACCGTCACACCTCGGCACCGTTGAGTGGTGAAGAGAAAGTGATCTTTCCGGCATATCGAACGAGTGACGGAAATGTGCTGGTCATCCGGAGATCTTTACCCCACCATCTCCGAGGGCACACCGCCCATTTCTCGCCGACCACAAGTCGGCGCAGGGCCATCCCTCAGGAGAGTTGATGAGTTCGACGGGACTTCCTCCACTGGACCCGGCAGCCTCGCTGGCCGATCTGGTCGACGCGCAGGTCAGACGGACCCCCGATGCCATCGCCGTGATCGACGGCGAGCGGCGTCTGACCTACCGCGAACTGGCCGCGGCCGTGGACACGGTGGCGGGCCGGCTGGCCGGCGCCGGGGTGGGCGCCGAGACCCTGGTGGGGGTCTGCCTACCGCGAACGGCGGACCTGGTGGTCACGCTGCTGGCGGTGCTGCGCGCGGGCGGCGCCTACGTACCGCTGGACCCGGCGTACCCGCGCGACCGGCTGGAACTGGTGATCGGCGACGCCCAGGCACCCGTCGTGGTCACCGACCGGACGCACGAACACCTGCTGTCCGCCGCCGGTGCCGCGCTGCTCCACGTCGACGGGGACGGCCCCGCCGCGCCCCTCGCGCCGGCGGGCGGCGCCGACGCGCTGGCGTACGTCCTGTACACCTCCGGCTCCACCGGCCGGCCGAAGGGCGTCTCGGTCACCCAGCGCGGCGTCAACGCCATGCTGCGCTGGGCCGCGCGCACCTACACGCCGTCCGACCTGGCCGGGGTGCTGTTCGGCACCTCGGTCTGCTTCGACATCTCGGTGTACGAGTTGTTCCTCCCGCTCGCGGTCGGCGGCACCGTCGTGGTGGCCGAGAACGTCCTTGCGCTGCCGGAGCTGCCCGCCCGCGACGAGGTCACCCTGGTCAACACCGTGCCCAGCGCCATGGCGGCGCTGCTGCGCGGCGGCGGCCTTCCCGGCGGCGGGGGTCTGCCGGGCGGCGTACGGGTCGTCAACCTGGCGGGCGAGGCGCTACCACGCCATCTGGCCGACCAGGTCTACGCCCAGCCCCAGGTCGAACGCCTGTACAACCTCTACGGGCCGACCGAGGACACCGTCTACTCCACCTGGTCGCTGGTCGGCCGGGACGAGCCCGGCGAGCCCCTGATCGGCCGCCCGCTCGACGGCACCACCGGCCATGTGCTCGACGAGCGGCGGACCGCCGTCCCGGACGGCGGGATCGGCGAGCTCTACCTCTCCGGCGAGGGCCTGGCCCGCGGCTACCACGGCCGCCCGGACCTCACCGAGGAGCGCTTCGTCACCGTCGGCGGCGAACGCTGCTACCGCACCGGCGACCTGGTGCGCCGCCTGCCGAACGGCGAGCTGGAGTACCACGGCCGGGTCGACCACCAGGTCAAGGTGCGCGGCTTCCGGGTCGAACTCGGCGAGATCGAAGCCGTGCTCGCCGCCCACCCCGCGGTCGAGGCCGCCGCCGCCGTCGTCCAGCAGGACGAGGCCGGCGACTACCTGGCCGCCTTCGTCCAGCCCGCCCCGGGCACGGCCGAGCCGACCCCCGCCGAGCTGCGGGCCCACTGCGCCGCCGCGCTGCCCGGCTACATGGTGCCGCTGGCCGTCGGCGTGCTGGCGCGGCTGCCGCTCACCCCCAACGGCAAGACCGACCGCAAGGCGCTGCCGCCCGCCGCCCGCAGCCGCGCCGGGCAGGAGCTGTTCGTCGCCCCCCGCACGCCCGTCGAGGAGCGCATCGCCGAACTCTGGCGCGGCGTCCTCGGCGTCCCCCAGGTCGGTGTGCACGACGTCTTCCTCGACCTCGGCGGCCACTCGCTGCTCGCCGCCGGGGTGCTCGCCCGGATCGAGCGCGAGTACGGCACCCGGGTGCCGCTCGGCGAGTTCTTCGCCGCGCCGACCGTCGCCGCGCTCGCCGTCCGGGTCGCGAACGGCGGCGGCGGACGTCCGTCCGTCGCACCCCCCAAGCGTGAGGCCGAACTGCCCGCCCGCGCCACCGGTTTTCAGCGCGAGCTCTGGCTGCACGAGTCCGTCCAGCCCGGCAGCTCGCTCTACAACGTTCCGCTGCGGATCCACGCCGCCGGCGCCCTCGACCGGACCGCCCTCGGCCGCGCGCTGACCGAGGTGGTCCGCCGGCACGAGGTGCTGCGCACCGCGCTGACCGGCCGCGACGGCGACCCGGTCGCCGAGATCCGCCCGCCGTACGCCGTCGAGGTGCCGCTGCTCGACCTCACCGGCGCCGACGAGGAGAAGCTCGACGCCGCGCTGCGCGCCGAGGCCGCCCGGCCGCTGGACCTCACCGGGGGCCGGCTGCTGCGCGCCCTCGCCCTGCGCACCGGCGCGGACGCGCACGAACTGCTGATCACCGTCCACCACGCCGCGATGGACGGCTGGGCCGCCGGCCTGCTGCTCGCCGAGCTCGGCCGCGCCTACCAGGACGGCGAACTCGCCGAGCCCGACCTGCAGTTCTCCGACGTCGCCCGCTGGGAGGAACGCGCCGACGAGGCCGCCCGCGAGGACGCGCTGCGCTGGGGCGAGCACCTGCTCGGAGTCGAGGTCGAACAGCACCTGCCCGGCGACCGGCCGCACCCCAACCCGCACGACACCGCGGGGCGCCGGATCGCCCGCCGGCTCGACACCGGCCTGGTCCACTCGGCCGAGCGCTGGGCCGCCCAGGAGGGCGCCAGCCTCTACATGGCGGTGCTGGCCGCCCTCGGCGGGGTGCTGCACCGCTACACCGGCCGCACCGATGTCGCCGTGCTCAGCCCGTTCGCGGTCCGCCCGGTCCCCGAGCTGGAGCAGGTGCTCGGGTCGCTGATCAACACGGTGGCGCTCCGCTTCGGCGTGGCCGGCACCGACACCTTCCGCGACCTGGTCGCCCGGGTCCGCCCGGTGGTGCTGGACGCCGCCGAGCACAGCGGATTCCCGTTCCTGGAGCACGCCCGCCGGGTGGGCACCCCGGCCGGGCTGACCGCCTCGCCGATCGCCCAGGTCATGCTCGCGGTCCAGAACCACCCCGTGGCCGGGGTCGAACTGCCGGGGCTCAGCCTGCGGTTCGTCGCCGAGGTGTGCAACGGCACGGCCAAGACCGACCTCTCGCTGTTCCTGGAGTTCCCGGCCGAGGGCCCGCTGCTCTCGGCCGAGTACCGCACCTCGCGCTACGACGAGCGGTCCGTCCTGGCCGCGCTCGACCACCTGACCGCGCTGCTCGGTGCGGCCGTCGCCGAACCCGACCGCCCGCTCGGCGAGCTGGCGATGCTCACGCCCGCCGAACTGGCCGCCGCCACCGAGCAGGTCAACCGCACCGAGGCGGCGGTGCCCGACGCCGGGCTGCACGAGCTGGTCGCCGCCCAGGCCGCCCGCACCCCGCAGGCCGTCGCCGTCTCCGCCGCCGACGGCACCCTCGACTACGCCGGACTCGACGCCGCCGCGGGCCGGCTGGCCCATCTGCTCGGCGAGCACGGCGCCGGCCCCGGGGCCCTGGTCGCGGTCGCCGTCCGGCGTGGCCGGCTGCTCCCCGCAGCCCTCCTCGGCGTCCTGCGCAGCGGCGCCGCGTACCTGCCGCTCGACATCGACCAGCCGCTCGCCCGCAACCGCGCGGTGCTCGACGACGCCGGGATCACCCTGCTGGTCGCCGAACAGGCCACCGCAGGCGACGAGCTGTTCGCCGGACGCACCGTCGTCCTGGCCGACGGCCCGGAGGCCGCCGCGGCCCCCGAGGCGCGGGCGGCCGCGGTCGGCCCGGAGGACCCGGCCTACCTGCTCTACACCTCCGGCTCCACCGGCCGCCCCAAGGGCGTCTCCGTGCCGCACCGCGCCATCGTCAACTTCCTCGCCTCGATGGGCCGCGAACCCGGCCTCACCGAGCGGGACGTGATGGCCGCCGTCACCACCGTCACCTTCGACATCGCCGGCCTGGAACTCTGGCTGCCCCTGGTCACCGGCGCCCGGGTCGAGATCGCCGACCGCGCCACCGCCACCGACGGGCACGCGCTCGCCGACTGGCTGGACCGGTGCGGCATCACCCACCTCCAGGCCACCCCCGCCACCTGGCGGATGCTGCTGGAGGCCGGCTGGGCCGGCCGCCCCGCCCTGACCGCCCTGTGCGGCGGCGAGGCGCTCACCGCCGACCTCGCCGAGGCCCTGCTCGGCCGCACCGAAACGCTGTGGAACCTGTACGGGCCGACCGAGACCACCGTCTGGTCCACCGCTCAGCGGGTCACCGCCGAACTCGCCTCCCACGGCGGCGTGGTGGCGCTCGGTAAGCCCATCGCCAACACCCGGCTGCACCTCCTGGACGTCAACGGGCAGCCCGTCCCGGCCAACGGCATCGGCGAACTCTGCATCGCCGGCGCCGGCGTCGCCCTCGGCTACCACGGCCGGCCCGACCTCACCGCCGAACGCTTCGTCCCGGAGCCCGGCGGCCCCGAGGACGCGCTGATGTACCGCACCGGCGACCTCGCCTGCCGCCGCCACGACGGACGGCTGGAGTACCACGGCCGCACCGACGCCCAGGTCAAGCTGCGCGGCTTCCGGATCGAACTCGGCGAGATCGAGGCCGCGCTCACCGCCGTCCCCGGCGTCACCGCGGGTGCGGCCCGGCTGGTCGAGACCCCCGCCGGACCGGCCCTCGCCGGCTACGCCGTCACCGACGGCACCCTCACCGAGGACACGCTGCGCACCGTCCTCACCGACCGGCTGCCCGACTACATGGTGCCCGCCGCGCTCGTCCTGCTCGACGCGCTGCCGGTGACCCCCAGCGGCAAGGTGGACCGGGCGGCCCTGCCCGTCCCGCAGCTCGGCGGCGCCGGCGCACCGCCCGAGGGCGACTGCGAGGAACTGCTCGCCGACATCTGGCAGGAGGTCCTCGGCATCGAACGGGTCTCCCGGCACGACGACTTCTTCTCGGTCGGCGGCCACTCGCTGCTCGCCACCCGGCTGGCCGCCCGGGTCCGTGACACCTTCGACCTCGACCTGCCGCTGCGCACCGTCTTCGAGGCCCGCACCCTGGCCGCGATGGCCCGCCGAATAGAGGACCTCCTGCTCGACCAGATCGACGGCCTGGACGACTTTGACGATGTCGACGATCTCGACGGACTCGACGGACTAGCCAGAGCCCACGGCACCGACGCACCTGAAGACCCGGGCACCGAGCCGAACCCGGCCGTCGGCGCCCTGACGGGGGAGAACGCATGACCGACCAGACCACCAGCGGCGCCCGTCCGGACCCGGACGCCAGACGCCAGGAACTCCTGCGCCGCCGCCTCGCCCAGGCCAAGGCCGCCAAGGCCGCCGCCAGACCCGCCCAGCAGGGCATCGCGCCCCGCCCCGACGGCACCCCGGCACCGCTCTCGTCCGCCCAGCGCCGGATGTGGTTCCTCGCGCAGTACGAACCGGACAGCGCCGCCTACCACATCCCCCTCGCCCTGCACCTCGACGGCGAGCCCGACCCCGCCGCCCTCGGCGCCGCCCTCACGGACGTGCTCGCCCGGCACGAGGTGCTGCGCACCGTCTACCCGACGGTCGACGGCGACGTCCGGCCCGAACTGCTGGACGCCACCCGCTTCACCCTCGCCACCGCCGACGTCCCCGCCGGCCAGGTGGCGGCGCGGCTGGACGAGGAGGCCCGGCGCCCGTTCGACCTCGCCGCCGACCTGCCGCTGCGCGCCGCCCTGCTGCGCACCGGCGACGGCGCCGTGCTCAGCCTGGTGCTGCACCACATCGCCGCCGACGGCTGGTCCATCGGCGTGCTCTTCGACGACCTCGGCACCGCCTACACGGCCCGCCGCGAGGGCCGGGCGCCCGCCTTCGAACCGCTGCCCGTCCAGTACGCCGACGTCGCGCACTGGCAGCAGACCGAACTGGCCGGCGAACTGGCCCGCCAGGAGGCCTGGTGGCAGGAGCGCCTGCGCGGCGCCACCGCCACCGTCACCGTGCCCACCGACCGCCCCCGGCCCGCCGTGGCCGGCACCCGCGGCGAGCGGATCACCGTCGAACTCGGCGCCGACCGCACCCGCCGCATCCGGGCGCTCGCCGAAGGGACCGGCGGCACCGCCTACATGGTGCTGCTCGCCGCGCTGCAGACCGTCCTCGCCCGCTACACCGGCGCGGAGGACGTGGTCGTCGGCACGCCCGTCGCCGGACGCACCCGCAGCGAGACCGAGCCGCTGGTCGGCTGCTTCGTCAATACCCTGGCGATGCGCACCGACCTCTCCGGCGACCCGACCGTCCGGCAGCTGCTGGAGCGCGTCCGGGAGGGCACCCTCGGCGCCTTCGGCCACCAGGACCTGCCGTTCGAGCGCCTGATCGACGCGCTCGGCCTGGACCGCGAACTCGCCCACACCCCGCTGTTCCAGGTCATGCTCAACGTCCACAACCAGGCCGAGGCCAAGCCCACGCTGCCCGGCCTGGAGGTGGACTGGCAGCCCATCGGCACCGACACCGCCAAGTTCGACCTCTCCGTCGCGGTCGTCGACAACGGCGGCGAACTCGTCGCCGACCTGGTCTGGCGGACCGAGCTGTACGACGAGCCGACCATCCGGCGGGTCTTCGGCCACCTCACCACCGTGCTCGACGCGATGGCCGCCGGCCCGGACCGCCCGGTCGCCGAACTGCCCCTGCTCACCCCCGCCGAAGAGCGCCGGCTCGCCGAGTGGGACGACACCCGGCGCGACTGGGACCTCGGCGGCACCCTGCACGGCCTGGTCGAGGAACAGGTGCGCCGCACCCCCGACGCGCCCGCCGTCCGCGGCGCCGACGGCGTGCTCGGCTACGCCGAACTCGACCACCGGGCCAACGCCCTGGCCCACCGGCTGCGCGAACTCGGGGTCGGCCCGGACCGCCCGGTCGGCCTGCTGGTGGAGCGCTCGGCCGCGCTGGTCGTCGGCATGCTCGGCATCCTCAAGGCCGGCGGCGCCTACCTGCCGCTCGACCCGGTCTACCCGGACGAGCGGATCCGCGCGCTGCTCACCGCCGCGGGGGCCGCCGCCGTCGTCACCACCGACGACCTGCTCGCCCGGCTCGACGGCACGCCCGTACCGGCCGCCGTGCTGGACCCGCTCTCCACCCCCGCCGCCCCCTGCGCGGCACCCGAGGTGGACGTCCGCCCGGACCACCTCTGCTACGTCGTCTTCACCTCCGGCTCCACCGGCGCACCCAAGGGCGTCGCCGTCGAGCACCGCAACTACCGCAACTACCTGCACGGTCTGCGCGAACGCGTCGGCGCCGGCACCGAGGGCTGGAACTGGGCGCTGGTCTCCACCTTCGCCGCCGACCTCGGCACCACCAACGTGTTCGGCGCGCTCACCGGCGGCGGCTGCCTCCACCTGCTCACCCGTGACCAGGCCACCGACCCGGACGCCTTCGCCGCCTACACGGCCGCCCACCGGATCGACGCCATGAAGCTGGTCCCGAGCCACCTGGAGGGCCTGGCCGCGCACGGCGGAGCCCTCGGCGGCATCCTGCCCGCCCGGCTGCTGATCTGCGCGGGCGAGGCGCTGCGGCCCGACCTGGTCGCCCGGATCCGCGTGGCCCGGCCCGACCTGCTGCTGCACAACCACTACGGCCCGACCGAGACCACGGTGTCGATGCTCGGCACCCCCGTCCCGGCGGACCTCGGGGACGCCGTCACCGCACCGCTCGGACTGCCCTTCGGCAATGTCGGCGCCCATCTGCTCGACGCCCGGCAGCGGCCGGTGCCGGTCGGCGTCCCCGGTGAGCTGTACGTCTCCGGCGGCGGCGTCGCCCGCGGCTACCTCGGCCGGGACGACCTCACCGCCGAGCGCTTCGCCGTCGTCGGAGGCCGGCGCACCTACCGCACCGGCGACCTGGTCCGGCGGCGCGCCGACGGAGCCATCGAGTTCCTCGGCCGGGTCGACCACCAGGTCAAGATCCGCGGCTACCGGGTCGAGATCGGCGAGGTCGAGGCCGAACTGACGCTCCGTCCCGAGGTCCGCGAGACCGTGGTGGTCGCCCGCGGCGAGGGCGCCGCCCGGAACCTCGTCGGGTACGTCGTGCCCGCGGACCCGGCCGCCGCCCCCGACCCCGGCGAGCTGCGCGCCGCGCTGCGCACCCGGCTGCCCGACTACATGGTGCCCGCCGCCCTGGTCGTGCTGGACGCCCTGCCGCTGAACGCCAACGGCAAGGTGGACCGGGCCGCCCTGCCGGAGCCGGTCGCGGTCCAGCCGGTCTCCGGTGGAGGCGAGTTGGTGACGGAGAGCGAGCACGAGGTGGCCGCCGCCTACCGTCAGGTGCTGGCCGTCGAGGAGATCGGCGCGGCGGACGACTTCTTCGCGCTCGGCGGTGACTCCTTCTCCGCCGTGCACACCGTCCGCCTGATCGGCCGCGGCCTCTCCGTCATCGACCTGTTCCAGCAGCCCACCGTGCGTGAACTCGCGGCCCTGCTCGACGCCCGGGCCGGCGGCGCGGTGGACCAGGGCCCGCGCAGCCTGCTGCACAAGCTCACCCGGGGCAACGCGCCGGCCGAGGTCAGCGTGGTCTGCGTCCCCTACGGCGGCGGCAGCCCGATCACCTTCCAGCCGCTCGCCGACGCCCTGCCGGCCGGCCACCGGCTGTACGCCGTCGAGCTGCCCGGCCACGATCCGAGCCGTCCCGACGACGAGCTCACCGAACTCGAACTCCTCGCCGACCGGCTGACCGAGCAGATCACCGAGCGGATCGACGGCCCGGTGGTGCTGTACGGCCACTGCCTCGGCGGCGCGCTCGCCACCGCCCTGGGCTCCCGGCTGGAGGCGGCCGGGATGGACCTGCGCGGGGTCGCGCTCGGCGGGACGTTCCCGGCGGCCCGGCTGCCCGGCCGGTTCGCCGAGTGGATGGCCAAGCGGCTGCCGGGCGACCGGATGCTCTCCAACCGCTCCTACCTCGACTACCTGCGCGCCATGGGCGGCTTCACCGACGTCTACGACCAGGCCGAACAGGACTTCCTGGTCCGGGCGTTGCGCCACGACGTCCGGCAGGCCGAGGACTTCTACACCCGGGCGTACGGGGACGGGCGGCCGCCGAAGGTCACGGCGCCGATCCTGTGCGTGGTCGGCGAGAAGGACCGCGCCACCCAGCTGTACCAGGAGCGGTACGCCGAGTGGGAGCACTTCGGCGACACCGTCGACCTGGCCGTCATCCCGCGCGCCGGGCACTACTTCCTCAAGCACCAGGCCGACGACCTCGCCCGGGTGATCTCCGAGTTCACCGCCACCGGCGGGGTGGCCGCGGAGGTCGACGCCAAGCGGCCGCCGGCCAAGGTCGAGCTGGGCACCTTCGCCAAGGTCGCGATCGGGCAGTTCGTCTCGATGGTCGGCACCAGTCTCTCGACCTTCGCCCTCGGTGTCTGGGTCTACCAGCAGACCGGTTCCGCCTTCGACTTCGCGATGATCTCGGTGGTCGCGGTGCTGCCCGCGGTGCTGCTGCTGCCGATCGCGGGCGCGCTCGCCGACCGGGTGGACCGCCGGAAGATCATGATCGTCACGGACACCGTGGCGGCGGCCGGCATGCTCTCCCTCGGGGGGCTGCTCTGGGCCGATCTGCTGGAGGTCTGGCACATCTATCTGGTGGCCTGCACCGGGGCGGTCTGCTCGGCCTTCCAGCGCCCGGCCTATCTGGCCGCGATCACCCAACTGGTGCCCAAGCGCTACCTCGGGCAGGCCAACGGCCTCGCCCAGCTCGGCACCGGTGCGGGCGACATGATGGCCGTTCTGGCCGGTGGTGTGCTGGTCTCGCTGATCGGCCTGCACGGCGTGGTGCTGTTCGACATGGTGACCTTCCTGACCGGTGTCACCTGCCTGCTCATGGTCCGCTTCCCGGACGCGATGTTCGACAAGCAGGAGGAGCCGCTGCTGCGCGAGGTGGTCACCGGCTGGCGCTACATCGTGCGGCGGCACAGCCTGGTCGCCCTGGTGGTCTTCTTCGTGGTGTTCAACTACCTGTTCGCCGTCGCCACCGTGCTGATCACCCCGATGGTCCTGGCCAGCGGCACGGCCGTCCAGCTCGGCGTCATCACGGCCATCGGCGGTGTGGGCGCGCTGACCGGCGGGCTGGTGATGGCCCTGTGGGGCGGTACCCGGCGCCGGGCGATCGGCATGATCGGCTTCACCTCGGTGGTCGGCCTGGCGGCGATCGTGGCCGGCAGCCGCCCGCAGGCCGCGCTGACCGCGTGCGGACTCTTCGTCCTCTGGGCGTCGATGATGATCCTCAACTCGCACTGGATGGCGCTGATCCAGACCAAGGTCGGCATGGAGCTCCAGGGCCGCGTCCTGGCCACCAACCAGATGCTGGCGATGTCGATGATGCCGCTCGGCTTCCTCACCGCCGGGCCGCTCTCCGACCACGTCTTCGAGCCGCTGATGCGGCCCGGCGGCGCGCTCGCCGACTCGGTCGGCATGGTGCTCGGCACCGGTCCCGGCCGCGGCGCCGGACTGCTGCTCGTCCTGGTCGGCGCGGCCCTCGGGCTCTGGGGCCTGGTGGGCCTCGCCTACCGCCCGTTGCGGCTGATCGAGGACCTGCTGCCCGACGCCCTGCCGGACGCCGAGATCGGCGACAAGGACGCCATCCAGGCCGAGGCCGACCGCCAGCTCGCGCTGGCGAAGGCAGGCCGCGCCGGCCGGGCCGGTCGCGCGGGCCGGGCGACGCCGCCCCGTCCGGCCGGTGGTGCCCCCGAGCCGGTGGAGGACGAGTCGGGCGAGGACGAGCCCGGGGACCGCGTCCCCGCCGGAGCCGGCCGCCCCGGCCCCCGGTAGTCCGCGTCCGAAAGCGGAGCCCTGAACGCGGCGCCCCCGCACCCGGCCCGGGTGCGGGGGCGCCGCGTCTCGCGTTCGTCCTGCGCGTTCGTCGTCATCGCGGCACGCCCGGGACGGCGCGTGCCGCGATGACGACGGATCAGCGCGGGCGCCCCGCCCGGGAGGCGGTCACGCGCCCGGGTTGATGCTGAAGACGGCGCCGAGGACGACCAGCAGCGCCGCCGCCGGCGCCAGCGAGACCAGCGCGCGCCCCTGGCGCAGCAGATAGGCGGCCGGCCACTGGAGCAGGATCAGCACCGGGGCGGCGAGCAGGGCGTAGTCGGCCACGGCCAGATGGGTCATCGTCGACGGGCAGGCGCCGGGCCCGTAGCACGGGTCCGTGGACATCTCCGCGAGACCTCGCAGAGCGGTGACGAGCGGCAGGCAGAGCCCGGTCGCCAGAGTGGAGATCAGCGGGCCCTTCCACCAGTTGCCCCGGGCGGACGCGCTGGAAGGGGCCGACCGGATCGCGGATTCGTTCATGGCCCGATCCTCCCCGCCCCGGCCACCTCGCGGACAGTGGACGGATACTCAACCGTGAGTGTCCGGCGTACTCGGCCCCGGCCGGTGACGTGCGCCGACCGCCGGGAAGCCGTCAGAGCCGGGCGGTCACCGTCTTGGGGCGCTGGTACTCCTGGAGGGCGAGGGCACTGAGGTCGGTGCCGTGGCCGGAGGCGCCGCGACCGCCGTGCGGGAGTTCGGCGGTCTGGGCGAGATGGCAGTTGATCCAGGTCTCACCGGCGTCGAGGCGGGCGGTGAGGTCGAGGGCGGTGCCGAGGTCCCGGGTCCAGACGCTGGCGCCGAGGGCCTGCGGGACGCCGTTGGCGAGGGCGAGCGCCTCGTCGGGGGTGGCGGCGCGCTGGACGGTCAGGAGCGGTCCGAAGACCTCCGCCAGTACGGCGGGGTCGTCCTGCGGCAGGTCGGCGAGCAGGCGGGCGGGGCGCCAGAGGCCGTCGGTGCGGCCGGGGGCGGCGATCGAGCGCCCGGCGGCGGTGGCGGCCAGCAGCCGGTCGTAACGGGCGGCCTGGTCGGGGTTGTTGAGCGGGCCGAAGTCGCGGCCGGACCGGCGCCCGGCCAGGGCGGTGGTGAGCGCGGCGATCACCTGCTCGTGGTTCTCGTCCAGGGTGATCACCCGGGCCGGGGCGGCGCAGCTCTGGCCGGCGTTGTAGGTGCAGGCCTCGGCGAGGGCGGACCAGGTGTGCGCGGGGGCGTCGGGCAGGACGAGGACGGGGCTGTTGCCGCCGAGCTCCAGGCTGATCCGGCGGTGGCCGGCCCGGGCGGCGATGTCGGCGCCGGCGGCCGCGCTGCCGGTGAAGGCGATCATGTCGATGTCGCTGGTGACCAGCAGCCGCCCGGTCTCCCGGTCGCCCGCGAGCGCGGTCAGGACGCCGTCGCCGAGGGCCTGCGCGGCGTGCTCGGCGAGCAGGGCGACGGAGTCGGGGGTGGTCTCGGCGGGCTTGACGACCACGGTGTTCCCGGCGGCCAGGGCCGGGGCGCAGCGCCAGGCGGCCATCAGCAGCGGGTAGTTCCAGGGGACGATCGCGCCCACCACGCCGATCGGCTCCCACCGCACCCAGCTCTCGTGACCGGGCAGGTAGCGGCCGGCGGCGGGTGCGGTGCCCGTCCTGGCGGCGCCGGCGGAGAACCGCAGAAGGTCCGCGACCTGCCGGATCTCCCCGCTGGCCTCGGCGGCCGGCTTGCCGGTGCCGGCCTGTTCCAGCGCGGTGTACTCGGCGAGGTGGTGTTCGACGAGGTCGGCGAGCGCGTCGAGCCGGCGCTCGCGCTCGCGCGGGGTGAGCGCGCGCCAGCGCGTCGCGGCGGCCCGCGCGGTGGCGGCGGCCCCGGCGACGCGTTCGGCGCGGGCGGGGCTCAGCGTGCCGCGGGTGCGGCCGGTCCGGGGGTCGATCAGGTCGAGGCCGGCCGGGGCCGGGTCGAGCGGGTCCATGGGGGGCCTTTCACGAGGGGTTCAGAGGTCGTAGGAGCGCAGCCAGAGTTCGAGGGTGAGGACGAGCCAGAGCTTGCCGCCCTGGCGCGGCAGCAGGGTGCCCTCGCGGCGCATCCAGGTACGGACGGTGTCGGGTCGGACGAGGCCGCGCTCGCGGGCCTGGCGGCCGAGCAACAGCTCGCCGGAGAGGTCGCGCAGCGGGCCGCGCAGCCACTGCTGGACGGGCACCCGCATCCCGCTCTTGGGGCGGTCGGTGACGGTGTCCGGCAGCAGGTCGCGGACGGCCTCCTTGAGTACCCACTTCTCCACCGTGCCGTGCAGTTTGAGCGTCGGCGGGGTGGCGAAGGCATGGTCGATCACCTGCCGGTCGAAGAGCGGGGAGCGGCCCTGGACGCCCTGGGAGGCGGTGAGCCGCTCGACCTTGGTGAGGATGTGGTGGGCGCCCTTGGTCCGCAGGTTGCAGTGGAGCAGCTGGTTGAGCAGCGCGTGCATCGGACCGGGCGTCAGATAGGGCGCGATGAAGCGGCGGGGCGCGGGCTCGGCCTCCAGTGCCCGCAGCGCGGCCGGGGTGAGCAGCCGGGGCAGGTCCTCGTAGCACTTGCGGTAGGAGCGCAGGTACGCCTCGGCCCGTGCCTCGGGCGCGGGGTCGTCGCGGTGCATCTCGTGGACCAGCATCGGCAGGTTCTTCGGCCCGCCGAAGACGGGGTCGCCGCCCTCGCCGTTGAGCGAGACCCGGATGCCGTCGCCGGCGACCGCCTCGGCGAGCATCAGGTTGGGGACGGTCAGCGGGTCCCCGACCGGGCTGTCCAGCAGGGCGACGGTGTCGGCGAGCCGGGCGGCGACCTCGGCGCCGGAGACGGTGAGCACCCGGTGGTCCGTCCCGCAGTGCCGGGCGACCAGGCCGGAGTAGCCCAGCTCGTCGGGGAGTTCGTCGCCGAAGCTGATCGAGTAGGTGCGTACGGGGTGGCTGTGCAGCCGGGCGGCCAGGGCGGTGACGAGCGAGCTGTCGACGCCGCCGGAGAGCAGCACCGCCACGTCCTCGCCGCCCGGCAGCCGGCGCGCGGTGGCCTGTTCCAGGAGAAGGCGCAGCTGCCGGGCGTACTCGGCGGGCGGCGGGGTGTCGCCCGGCGCGGGGAGGAGTTCGGCGGGTTCCCAGTATTCCTCCTGGTGGACCGAGCCGTCCGCGGTGAGCCGCAGGATCCGCCCGGGCAGCGCCTCGTGGACGCCGCGCAGCAGGGTCTCCTCGCCGGGCAGGTAGGCGAAGGTGAGGAAGGAGCGGACGGCGGCCAGGTTGACGCCGGTCCCGAGCGCCGGCCAGTGCCGCAGCGAGCGCAGCGAGGTGGACGCGGCCCAGCAGCCGTCGGCGCGGGCGTAGAAGACCGTCCGGGCGCCGACGTGGTCGCGGATCAGCACCAGGTCGGCGCCGTCCACCACGGCCAGGACGAACAGGCCGTCGGCCTGCCGGACACCGTCGGCGCCGAGCCGCCGCCAGAGCCGGAGCAGCAGTTCGCCGTCCGGGCAGCCGTCGGGTGCGGGGGCGCCGGCGTCGGCGAGGGCGGTGAGCAGCCCGGTCCGGTTGTGCAGGGTGACCTCGCCGACGGCGGTGACGCCGTCGAGGGTGAACGGGCCGGTGGCGAAGCCGGGTTCGCCCGGGATCAGGGCGGTCAGGGCCGACGGGTCCGGTGCGGTGCCGGCGAGTGCGGTGCCGGCGAGTGCGGCGAGCTGGGCGCGGGCCCGGTCGGCGTCCGGTCCGGCGCAGGCGCAGCAGCGAGCCATGGTGGGGTGCCTTTCGATGGAGGGGTTCGGCGGGGCGCGGCCGGTTCAGCCGAAGCCGGTTCAGCCGAAGTCGTCGCCGTCCCAGGCGTCGTCGCCGGAGCCGTCCCAGTCGCCCCCGAAATCACCGTCGGGGCCGTCGCCGTTCCCACCGTCCCCGCCGTCGCCGGAGCCGTCGGCACCGTGGTCCGAACCGTACGACGCGCTGCCGCCGCTGCCTCCACCGGAGTCGGCGGACTGGGCGCGGGCCTGCTGCCGCAACTGCTCCTCCTCGTCCTTGCCCAGCTCCAGCGGCGGGAACTGCGAGACGGCGACGGCGGCGGCACCGGCCACACCGAGCGCGCCGAGCACCACGCCGAGCCGGCCGCGGAACGCGGTGCGGTTGACGGTGACCAGTTCGCCGCGGGCCCAGACGGTGCGGCCGTAGCCGATGTCCCGGCCGTAGGAGACGGTGTCGTCGACGTGGGTGCGCTTGACCAGGTCCGTGCCGAGGCGTTCGTCGGTGCCGGCGTCGCCCCGGTTGTCGTGCCAGTGCACGAGGCCGCCGGCGCCGCGCCGACGCCACTCGTTGCGGCCGTCCTCGTAGCGGCGGTGCACCGTGCCGTCGGCCAGCAGTTCGTCGCGGTAGCCGATGTGGCGTGGCTGCGTCATCGTCGGGAGTCCTCAAGCATCGGGGGCCTTCGGGCGGAGGGTCAGGCGGTCGGCCAGGTCAGGAAGCCGGTGTCGCGCACGGTGCGCACGCGCCGGTGGAGCGGGGCCCGGTGGGGGCGGCCGTGGTTGCCCCGGACCTGGCGGATCACGGTGTGCAGCAGCCGGGCGGGGCCGACGGCGGCCAGCTCGACGGTCCGGCCGCTGCCGAGCCAGGCGCGTTCCTCCGGCCGCAGCCCGGCGGGCAGCGGGCCCCGGTACGGGTGCGGGCCGCGTCCGGAGGTGAGGTGGAGGGTGGTGGCGTGCCGGGGGACCAGACCCATCGACCGCACCCGCGGACCGGAGCGGGTGCCGCCGTACGCCTGGCTGATCCGCTCGAAGCAGGCGAGCCCGGCCGGGCTGGCGTCGTGCAGGACGTGCAGCACGGCGCCGCCGGCCCGTTCCAGGCCGGCCACCAGCCGTGGGTCGAGCGGGAGTTCGGCGGCGGCGACGATCGGGCAGGCGGCCTCCAGATGCAGGTCGTTGGCGATCAGCATCGCGGTGATCTCCCGGCTCTGGCAGACCAGCAGCCGTGGCAGCCCGTAGTCGTAGAGGTCGCTCTCCGCGGCCGGGCGCGCGTCCGGGGCCGCCGGGGCAGCCGGTGGCAGGGGCGGCAGCAGGCCAGGGAGTTCGTCGCGCCGCCCCGCCAGCGCCTCGGCGAAGCGCGCGTAGCGGACCGGGGGCGCGAGGGTGTACGGGATCCGGCGCGGCCCGGCGTGCAGCGGCTGGAGCACCCGGCACACCTCGTAGTACAGCTGACGCTCGGTGTACCGCAGCCCGCCGGGCGCCTCGGCCCGGGCGGCGGCGACGGTGAGCGCGCCGTCGAGCAGCGGCCGTCGGCGCGGTGACCGGGGCGCCCCGGACGGTGCCGGAACGGACGGTGCCGGGACGGACGACGGCGGGGTGGTCACGCGGTGGTCTCCTGGTGGGGTTCGGGCCAGGTGAGGAAGCCGACGGCGAGGGCACGGCGCCGGGTCTCGGCCGGCTCCTCCGGGCGCTCCGGTACCGCCGGCCGCTTCACCAGCGCGACGGGGACGGGCGGTTCGAGCACCCGCTCGGCGGCCCGGACGGCGAGGGACATCAGCCGCTTGGGCGGGACGGCCACCAGCGGGCTCCACCAGCCCTCGGCGAACCAGGCCAGCTCCGCCGGGGTCAGACCGGGCACCTGCGCGGCCGGCCCGGCCTGGAGTTCGGCGGACCGGTCCGGGTCGCGCAGGTGCAGGAACCGGCTCTCGGCGGCCAGGACCGCCCGGACCGGGATGCCCGCGTCCAGGACCCGGCGGCCGGGCCGGGCGGCGCGGACACCGGCGACCAGCAGGCAGCCCTGGGGCGAGGCGTCGTGCAGGACGACGACGGGCAGGCCGTCGGGTATCGCGCGCGGGTCGGCGACCAGCAGCGCGCGGTGGCGGCGCGGGTAGTCGTTGGCGTGCAGGAAGGTGGTGACGGTGCGGTCCGGGCAGAGCAGGGCGAACGCCGGGTCGGCCACCTGTGGGCCGGGCCGGACGGCGTTGTCCTCGACCAGCCCGGCGGGCAGCACCCCGTAGACCGTCTTCCACCGCAGGACCACGGTGGCGGCGAAGCCCCCGGGGCGCCAGCGCGGGGTGATCGGGCGCGGCGGTGCGGGGACGTCGGAGAGCACCACCTGGCGCAGCGCGAGCCCCAGCAGGCCGACCCCCACCAGGGCGGCCGGCGCGATCAGCGCGCCGTTCAGCGCGAGGGCGGCGACCAGCGCCCCGACCCCGAGCACGCCGAGGCAGCCCGCGCCGCCCTTCGAGCCCCGGTGCTCCTGCTCCGGTCGGCCGCGGCGTTCGATCGCGTATCCCAGCTGCTCGACGGTGCAGAACAGCCTGCCCCCGTCGGTCAGTCTGTCGGCCACGCGGCGGATCCGGACGTCGTGCAGGCCCGGGCCCTCCTCCTTGGGGTCCAGCGCGAAGTCCTTGTTGCAGTACGAGCAGCGGTGCCGGGAGCGTTGCCGCTGCAGCAGGTTCCGGTCGCAGTGCGGGCAGATCATCTCGGGGTCTCCAGCGTGGCGGCGAAACGGCGCAGCCGGGCGGCCAGCCGCTCTCTCGCGCTGACCGTACCCACGCTCTGGTTCCGCTCCACTTCCCTGAGCGCGCCGGCCAGTTGGGCGTCCTCGCGGCGTTCGGCCTCGGCCGCGGTGATCGCGTAGTCCTCGTGGTCGATGCCGAACCCGGTGTTGGCGGCCAGGATGTTGAGCGGCCCGGCGCCCCGGTTGGCGAAGGAGTGCGGCATCAGTTCGGGGATCCGGATGAGCAGCCCGGGCGTCAGCGGGACGTCCACCACCCGGCGGCGCTCGGCGTCGTACAGCCCGCAGGAGGCGTGGCCGAGGCTGAGCACCAGGTGCTCGCCGCCGTGGGCGTGCGGGGTGAACGCGCTGTGCGGGGCGACGATACCGAGCTTGTAGGTGGCGTTGGACGGCCGCTCGGGCGAGGTCTTGGCGTCACCGACCAGGTAGTGGGCGAACTGGCCGTCGTCGATGAACCGCAACAGCTCCTCGCCCGCCGGGCCGTGCCGTCCGTCCGGGCCCAGCTCCCGGGCGCCGTCCCGGTCGGCGATCAGCACCCGGCCGTCCGGCCGCAGCTGGTAGAGGTCCACTCCGGCCGGCAGCGGCCGGGCGAGCCGTTCCAGCCCGCGCAGCCCGGATCGTATGGACATCGGCCACCCCGTCCCGCCTCGTGTTCACGTGGCATCATCCCCGGTGACGCCCACCGCCAGGTACGCGGTTCCCTTGCCCGCAGGCGGTGTTGTGGATCTTAGGCGGGTGAGATGAACGGCAGGGGGCGGGCGGGTTCGGCCCAGGTGGCCGGCTCGGCGGGCCCCTCTTCCGACCGCATGCGGACGGCCCCGTTCACCACGGGCGGCGTCAGGCACTTGGCCGCGGCCGAGTGCGGGGGGCGGCGGCCCGTTCTAGGTTGACGGCCATGGGCAGAAGCAGGAGGTCGTGGCCGCTGGTCCTGGGGGTGTGCGCGGCGCTCCTGCCGCCCGCCTCCGGGCCGGCCTCCACCGGTGCGGGAGGGCCGCCGAACCGTGAGGGCGCTTCGCGGGTGGCGGGGCCACCGGCCGCGGAGCCGGCTCCCACCGGAGCGGAGGGGCCGCCGGAGCACGAGACCGTGCCGCCGGTGCCGCCCGCGCCGGAGATGGAGCCGGACTGCGCACGGCTGGCCTGTGTGGCGCTGACCTTCGACGACGGTCCGTCACCGGCCAGCGAGGCCCTGCTCGACGACCTCGACGCCGCCCAGGTGAAAGCGACCTTCTTCGTGGTGGGTGAGCAGGTGGGCTCGTGGCCCGGGTCGTTGCGGCGCGCGGCGGCCGAAGGCCATGCCATCGGCAACCACAGCTTCACCCATCCCGCCCTCGGCACGGCGACGCCCGCGCAGGTGCGGGACGAGCTCACCGGCGGTGAGGACGCGATCGAGGAGGTCACCGGCGTACGTCCGGCCCTGGTGCGGCCTCCGTTCGGCTCCTACAACGCCGCGGTCCGGTCCTTCGGCCGGGCGCTCGTGCTCTGGGACGTCGACACGGGGGACTGGGACCATCACGACCCCGCCCAGGTCCTCGACCGTGTCGAGGACGGCGTGCGGCCGGGATCGATCGTCCTGATGCACGACGCCGAGGAGCAGCGGCAGACGCTCGCGGTGGTTCCACAGCTCATCCGGAACCTGCGCGACGCCGGCTACACCCTCGTCACCGTCCCCGAACTCCTCGCCCCGGCCGTGCCCACCCCCGGCACCGCCTACCGCAACCGGGACTCCGCCATCCGCCCCGTCGACCACCCCCGGCCCTGGGACACCGAGCCGCCGAGCGCCGACGAGGACACCGACACCGCCGTTGCCGGCACCGTCCTGTGGCGCTACCCCACGGGCACTCCCACCGGGCCGGCCGAGGCCGAGAACGTGGAGGAGGGACTGCGTCCCGGCGAGTGCCGCAACACCTTGCCGCCACTCGCCGAGGACACACCCGCCTTCGCCCTGCGCAACGTCACCGGCCACGCCGTCGAGATCCACGACCGGCCCGACTGCGGTCACCTGACAGTCGTCCTCACCCCGGGCGGCGAAGGCCACGACGTGCTGCGCAGCTTCAGGGTCCGCTGAGAACCGTGCGGGCGACGGCCCGGGAGTCCCGCGGGCCCCGGTCAGTGCTCGCCGGGAGTCCGCTCCAGGACGAAGAGCGGGATCACCCGGTCGGTCTTCTCCTGGTAGGCGGCGTAGTCGGGAAACGCCTGTACGGCACGGTCCCACCAGAGCGACTTCTCGTCTCCGGTGACCTCCCGTGCCGTCATGTCGAGCCGCACCCGCCCGTCCTGGAGTTCCACCCGGGGGTCGGCCACGACGTTGTGGTACCAGAGCGGGTGCCTGGGCGCACCGCCCAGCGAGGCGACCACCGCGTAGGCGCCCTGGTGCTCGACCCTCATGAGCGGGGTCTTGCGGAGCTTTCCGGACTTCGCACCCCGGGTCGTGAGGATGATGACGGGCATGCCCCGCATCGTCGCTCCGTCCACACCCCCGGAGGACTCGTACTGCTCGACCTGCTCACGTACCCACGATTCGGGGCTCGGCTCGTACTCACCCTGAAGAGGCATGTCATTCCATCCCGTCGTCAACTCGCGGCGTGCTGAACGCAGCCGGCACCGTCAGGCACCATGATTGACCACCGACAGCCCGGTCGACGGTATCTACGGGAATCCCGGCGGAGTCGGCCGCCTCGGGGGACGGCCGACGGCCGCCGTTCGCCGGGGATCAGAACGCCGAGGTGTACGCCGTGAGGAACGGAGCCGCGACGGGGGCGCCGCCGGGGTCGAAGCAGATGGGGTTGAGCCGCACGGTGCTGCCGCTGCGCGCCCAGGGCAGGGCCAGTCCGCACCAGCCGGGGCCGGGTCCGTAGGCCGTGGTCTGCGCGGTGTCCGGGGGAACGGCCACCGACGGCATGGTGACGGTGAACGGGACCGAGCCGGTGAGCGTGTTGGTGGCGCCGCTGGAGTTGAAGTCGGTCAGCGGCGGCACCGACCCGTTGAACCAGAGGTGGCCGAACGACTTCGGCGGGAACACCGGCCCGTGCAGCGCCCGCTGGACGGAGTAGCTCAGCGTCCACTGGGTGTCGTAGGGGGCGTTGGCCGCGTCGAAGCAGGTGACCACGAAGGTCTGGCCCGTCGCGGCCGGTGCCCAGTCGGCCACCTTGCAGCGTGCCCCCTGGACCGCGTCCACCGCCGTGACCTGGACGTTCCCGGCGTTGGTGGACAGCCCCAGACCGGGCAGCCAGGCCTTCCACACACCGGTCGAGCCGTGGCCCACCGTGTTCGCGGCCCCGGTGGAGTTGTACTGGCTGATCAGGGCGCCGCTGACGGCCGAGTAGAGGTAGCCGTAGCCGCCACCGGACGGCGAGGGCGTCCCGCTGCTGGTGGTGTAGAGCACCGTGAACGGGGAGTTGTCCGGTGTGCCGGTGGGCTTGTAGCAGGCCACCGAGACGTCCTGCCGGCTGCCCACGGTGGCCCAGCCGGTGATCTGGCACCAGGTGCCCGTCCGGTTGACGGCGGTGGCGTGGGCGATCCCGCCGGGCCCGCCGATCAGCGGGAAGTGCACGGTGTACGCGCCGAGACCGACCTGGTCGACCTTGACCGGGTTGGTGGACGGCGAGGTCCAGCTGCCCCACTGGCGGGTGGGATCGGGGACGTACCCGGGCGGCGGGGTCGGGTTGTCGAGGAACGCGAAGCCCCAGCGGTCGGGCACGGCGGCCTGGGCCGGTGCCGCCGTCGGCACGGCGGCGGCCAGCAGAGCCGCCAGCATGGCCAGGACGGCGAGGACGGTACGGACGGGTCTGATCCGCGGTGCGGCGGTGCGAGCGTGCATGGGCGTACCCCCTGGTGGTGAGGACGGGTGCCTGCGCGGTTCGGAGTGCGCTGCGAGGCCCGTTCCGAGGCCTCGGGGCGGACCGGTGGCCGGTCGGACGGTCGGGTGCGGTGAGGCCCCCGGTGGTGTCCGACGGCGGTCGGCCGCTGCGGCGGGGGTCAGGCCCGACGGTGCCTCACATGGGAGGAGGGCGCCGCCCGGCGGCACAGACCTCCGGCATGAACCGGCGGGTGCGTTGTCGGCCGATCGTGGCACCGCCCCACCGGTCTCCGGAGGCACGGCACCACGCCCGTCCCCGTCCGCGGTCGAGCCGGATCCGCTCCCGCGCCGACGGACGGTGCCCCGCCGCCACACCTCTCCTCCGCCGTCCCAGCCGTGCCCGGGCGACGGTCGGCGGCCGATGGCCGGAAGAGCCCTTGCCGCCGCGACAGCCCCGACGCCCGCCACGTCCACCCGGCTCAGCCCGGCCCGGCGGAGGTCGCGGTCGAGGACCGGTGCGTGCGGTCCGGGCCGGTGGATCGTTGGTCAGGGCATGGTGAGCGGAGCGGGCGGTGGCGCGGAACGGGCGCCGATGGTGTGGGCGTTGGCGGTGCACCCGGCGGAGGTGGGGCCGCCGTTCGCGGAGGCGATCGTGGAGGTCGGTCCGCAGCTGTACGGAGACCTGGTGGAGGACGTGGTGAACAGCGGGTTCGTGCTCGCGGCGGGGGATCCACCGGCGACCACCGGGACGGTGGAGGTCGGCGGCGACCGCCTGGTGCGGCTGGTGCTGGTGGGAGGCCGTCAGGTGTGGGAGCCGGCCTCGCCGGTCCTGGTCTCGTCCGGCTGGCTGTCGGCCGCGCGGGGCCGGGCCGGGGTGGTCGTGATCGTGGTGCCGCCCGGCACCTGGCCGGCCGGCCTGATGGATCTGCCCCTACAGGACCGGATCGACGCCTTCACCCGGAGCCTGGAGGAGGCCCGCGCGGCGGGCCGGTTGCTGCACGGACTGGTCGGCCTCGAAGTCTGACCAGCTGCGGAGCGTTCCGGGCGGCCCGCGCGGACGCCGGGTCAGCAGCCGGAGCCGGCCGCCCTACGGCTCCGCCCGTGGGGCGGCCACCGCCGCGTGCCCGGGCCATGCACGGAAACCGGCTTGCAGACAAGGCCCACGACACGATTTGCTGTACCTCTGACCTGACCTGGTCCTCTTGCCGCTCCGGTCCGACCCGGACGCGCTGTTCTCGGGAGAGTCGCATCAACACCGTCATACGCCGTCGTACCCGCCGCGCCGTACTCGCTGCCTCGGTCACCGCCACGGTCCTGGCCGGGGGCCTCACCGCCTGTGGCACCGTCAAGGAGCTCAACGCCGCGGACAAGGTCTCCAAGGCGTTCCAGAAGATCGGGGACCGCAAGGCCTTCAAGGCCGAGCTGTCCGTCCAGGCCAGCGCCGATCAGCTGATCGCCTTCGGCAAGGCGGTCGAGGACCCGATCGAGCCAGACACCGCCCGCGCGGTGTCCGACCTGACTCTCTCCGTGTCGATGAGCGCCGACAAGCCGCTCAAGGATGTCGGAGCGCTCAAGAAGGGTTCCGCGGAGACCAACTCGACGGCCGACTTCCAGGGCCTCGACCTCGCCTACGTGCTGGCTTCGAAGAAGGGCCAGACGTACGCCGACGTCCGCGTCGTCGACTCCAAGTTCTACCTCAAGGTCGACATCAAGGGCATCGCGGAGCTGGCCGGTGAGGACGCGACGGCGGTCACCCGGTTCGCCGCCGAACTGCCGCCCGAGGCCAAGGTCATCAAGGACGTGGTCGACGGCAAGTGGGTGTCCCTCGACACCAAGCAGCTGGAGCAGTTCGGCAAGGACGCCCAGAAGGGCGCCGGTTCGGCGGCCCGGCCCTCGGCCGCGCCGACGCTGGACGAGCAGACCTCCCGCAACCTGATCAACTCCGTGAAGGACGTGCTGACCAAGAACGTCTCCTTCGAGGACAAGGGCAAGCAGGACGGCGCCGACCTGATCCGCGTCTCCGCCCCGACCCGCGGCCTGCTCGACGGCCTGCTCCAGGCCGTGCGACCGCTCGCCAAGGACCTGCCGCAGCTCTCGCCGCTGCCCTCCACGCTCCCCTCCGACGTGCCCGACCGGCAGATCGGCGTCGACCTCGCGATCAAGAACGGCGCGATCTCCTCGGCCACCTTCGACCTGGCCCAGCTGACGGAGAAGGCCGGCCCCGACGTCCACCTCCCGGTGCGGCTCTCGCTGAGTGACGACGTCGAAGCTCTCAAGGCGCCTTCCGGGGCCACCGAGATCACCGACGCGGACTTCAAGTCCTTCGGTGAGCTGCTGACCGCCCAGGTCCTCGGAGCGGGTGCCGGGGCGGGTGCCGGAACTGGCGCCGGTGCCGGGGCCGGGGCCGGGGCCGGCTCCACGCCGGCCGCCCCGCTCACCGACGCTCAGCTGGGCGAGCTCGCCGCGGCGGGCATGGACGCCGAGCAGGCCAAGGCGATGAACAAGCTCGGCTTCAGCTTCGAGGAGCTCAAGGAGCTGGCCGCCGTCTGACGGCCCACCACTCGACCGGCGCGGCCCCGTGCTTCTCCTTCCGGAGGGCGCGGGGCCGCGCCGCTTGGTGTGAGCACCCGGGAGGCGCGTTCCGGCTCGGGCGGGGACCGCTCCCGGACGCCCGGTCACCTGGCTGCCACGGGCGGGTCGCCCCGTCCGCGCGGGCCTGCCTACCGTGGGCGGATGAGCGAGCGTCAGGCGGGCAGGCCGGTTCTCCGGCGGGCGGGCTGTCTCGGGGCCGCCGGCGCCTTCGCCGTCTGCATGGCCGGTACCACGCTGCCGACCCCTCTCTACGGCCTCTACCAGCAGCAGCTGGGCTTCTCCGAGCTGATCGTCACGGTCGTGTTCGCGATCTACGCCCTCGGTGTGATCGGTGTGCTGCTGTCGCTGGGCAGCGTCTCCGACAGCGTCGGGCGCCGGCCGGTGCTGCTGTGCGGCCTCGGCCTGGCGGCGCTCAGCGCGCTCTGCTTCCTGTTCGAGGGCGGGCTGCCGCTGCTCTGTCTGGGCCGGCTGCTGTCCGGCCTGTCGGCCGGGCTGTTCACCGGCACCGCCACCGCGTACGTGCTGGAACTCGCCCCGCCGGGCCACGAGGGCCGGGCCGCGTTCGCCTCGACCGCGGCGAACATGGGCGGGCTCGGCTGCGGCCCACTGCTGGCGGGGCTGCTCGCCCAGTACGCGCCGGAGCCGCTGCGGCTTCCCTTCGTGGTGCACCTGGTGCTCGTCGCCGTGTCGTTCGCGGTGACCTGGTGCCTGCCGGAGACGGTGCGCCCGGCGCGGCCGCTCGCCGCCGCGCGGCCCCGGCTGCTTCGTCTGCCCCCGGAGACGCGCGGGGTGTTCGTCCCGGCCGGGATCGCCGGGTTCGTCGGCTTCTCCCTGCTGGGCGTCTTCACCTCCGTCACACCGGCCTTTCTGGCGGAGCGCCTCGGTGTGCACAACCACGCGGTGGTCGGGCTGGTGGTCTTCCTGGCGTTCTTCGGTTCCACGATCGGTCAGTTGCTGGGCGCCCGGCTGGATCCGGTCCGGGCGCTCCCGCTGGGCTGTCTGGTCCTGGTCGTCGGGCTGGCGCTGATGGCCGGTTCGCTGGCCTGGACGTCGCTGCCGGCGCTGGTACTGAGCGCGCTGATCGGCGGCGCCGGCCAGGGTCTGGCACTGCGTGGCGCGGTGGCCGTGGTCGCCCGCGCGGCTCCTGTGGCGCACCGCGGTGCCGTGCTGTCCTCGCTCTTCGTGGTCGCCTATCTCGGCATCTCCATCCCGGTCATCGGCATCGGTGTGCTGACCGGCCCGCTCGGCCTGGCGGAGGCCGGGCTGGTCTTCATCGCCTGCGCGGTGCCGCTGGCCGGAGCCGCCGGCCTCCACCTGTCCCGCCACCCGGCCCGGTGACCGGGAGGCCGCGGCCCGGCCGCCCGCTGCGCCGCTCCGCCATGCCGTTGCCGCCGTACGATCCGTAGGCGTACGGTGGCCACACGGTGGCGTTCAGGCCGACGGCGCGCCCGCCAACGCGCGACATGACGGCGGTGCCACCGCCTCGCGTTGGCACGCACTGCCGGAGAGCGCGATGGCAGATCCGATGGCTTTTTTCACCACCCCCCGCCGGCCCCGTGAGCGGAGGGCTCCGCAGGAGCGGCTGGGAGACTGGCGCGAGGTCCACCAGGTGGGAGCGAAGCTCCCGGTGGTGGGCGAGCAGGCCGCCCGTTGCATGGACTGCGGCCTGCCCTTCTGCCACGCCGCCTGCCCGTTGGGCAACCTCATCCCGGACTGGAACACGCTGGTCTCCCACGACGACTGGCAGGCCGCCGCCGAGCGCCTGCTGGCGACCAACAACTTCCCCGAGTTCACCGGCCGGCTCTGCCCCGCCCCCTGCGAGAGCGCCTGCGTCCTGGCCATCGACACCGAGGCCGTGACGATCAAGAACGTGGAGCTGGAGATCGCCGACCGGGCCTGGGCGCTGGGGTACGACCAGCCGTGCCCGCCGGATCGGCCGACCGGCCGGCGGGTGGCCGTCATCGGCTCGGGCCCGGCCGGCCTGGCCGCCGCCCAGCAGCTGACCCGCGCGGGGCACGCCACCACGGTGTACGAACGCGCCGACCGGATCGGCGGGCTGTTGCGCTACGGCATCCCCCCGTTCCGGCTGGAGAAGCACCGGCTGGACCGGCGGATCGACCAGATGCGGGCGGAGGGCACCAGCTTCCGCGCCGGGGTCGAGGTGGGCCGCGACCTGGCCGCGGACGAACTGCGCGCCCAGTACGACGCGCTGGTGGTCGCGGTCGGTGCCACGGCCTTCCGGGATCTTCCGGTGCCCGGCTGCCGACTGGCCGGCGTGCACCAGGCGATGACCTATCTGACCCTCGCCAACCGGGTCGACGAGGGCGACTTCCCGGCGTCCCCGGTGTCCGCCGAGGGCCGCAGCGTGGTGATCGTCGGGGGCGGCGACACCGCCGCCGACTGCCTGGGGACGGCCCTGCGGCAGCGTGCGGCGGCCGTCACCCAATTCGACATCAACCCCCGGCCGCCCGAGCGACGGTCCGCCGACCAGCCCTGGCCGGTGCACCCCAAGGTGTACCGGGTGACCAGCTCGCACGAGGAGGCCGGCGGAGCGGCCACCGAACCCAGGGTGTTCGCGGCGACCGCGGTCGGGTTCGAGGCGGGCGCGGGCGGGAGCCTGGCGGCCGTCCGGTTCGCGGAGGCGCGGCCGGGTGACCGCAGCCCCCGGCCGGGGACCGAGCGGATCGTCCCGGCCGAGCTGGCACTGCTGGCCCTGGGTTTCTCGGGCCCGGAGCGGGACGCGGCGCTGACCGGACAGCTCGGCCTCGCGGTCGATCCACGGGGAAACCTCGCCCGGGACGACGGTTTCGCGACCGCGGTGGACGGGGTGTTCGTCGCGGGGGACGCGGGGCGCGGGCAGTCCCTGATCGTCTGGGCGATCGCCGAGGGCCGGGCCGTGGCCGCCGCGGTGGACCGCTACCTGCGCGGCGGCACCGAGCTGCCCGCACCGGTCGCGCCGTCCGACCGCAGCTGGTAGAGCTCGCGCCCCGGGCGAACAGTGTGCCCGCTCGGCCGGAGGCACCCCCCGCTGGTCTGCCACGCCCTCACCGTCATCCCGCCCTCACCTCTCGGGCCGGCCGTCCCGGCCCGCCGCCGGCGTGCGCTGCGGGCCGACGGCGCTCTGCCCCTCCCGGTCGGCGAAGGCCGGGGCGAGCGTGCTCAGGTCGAGCAGCAGGCCGAGGACGTCGTGCGCGTTGGCGGCGAGCCGCCGGGACTGGTCGGCCGCTTCGCCGGTGGTCCTGCCGAGCACCCGGGCGCTGACGGCGTCGATCAGCTGGTGGGTGCTCTCCGCCACCCGGCGTACCAGCCGGTCGAACTCCTCGTGATCGGCCGGCCGCTCGACCGGCGGCCCGCACACCGACACCGCGGCCGCCGCCTCTGCGACCGCGGGCGGGCGTTGCTCGCCCGCCTCACTGAACCGACCGGTGTCGGACATGACTGACCTCCTGCTTCGCACCCGGACGAACCGGCCCGGCGACCGGATGGAGCGCCGCCGCGGTTGCCGATGGTACACGGCCGTGCGCGGAGCGTGTCCAGTGGTTTTCGCCGAACCGCTCCGCCCCGAAGGGGTGGTCCCGCGGTGCCGCCCCCGGTCGGTCAGTCGCCGTCCGCCCGGTCCGCCCGCCCGGCGAGTCGGCCACCCTCCCCACTCGGTCACTGGTAGTAGTTGCGTGGTTGCGGTGTGAACTCCCGTCGGGGTGTCCGGCGGGAGCGTCGGCCGCCCCGACTCGACAGATGCGCACCGCCGCGCAGTGCTCGCCGCGGTGCCCGGGTGTTGGACAAGGAGCGGTCATGGGTGGCAGACAGCGTCCGCCGAGAGCGCGGAGCCCTCGGCCGGGCAAGGAGGCCGGGGCCGGTGCCCGGGTCGACTCGCGGGTGGAGATCGCGCGACTCGAGGGCTATCTGGCCTGGGAGGCGGAGGTGGCGGCGGCCGAACGGGACGCGCAGGCCTTCGCGGCCCGGTTCCCCTGGCTGTCGCCCGGCGAACGGGAGAGCCTCGAACAGGCCTACGCGGCCGACCGGCTGCGCTATGCCGAGGAGGTGGTCGACCGGGCGGTCGAACGGTGCCGTCAGCTCGCGGCCCGTTACCGCAGTGAGTGCCGGCGGATCTGTTCGCGCTGGGCGGCCGTCTGCCTCTCGGTGGCGCTCGCGGCGGCCCTGCTCGCCGTCGTCCCCGCCGCCCTGCGCGGCTGATCCGCGCCGACGCGGCAGCGAAGGGGCCCGCCACACGCCGGAGCGTGTGGCGGGCCCCATCGCCGTGGGGGGGGCGGGGGGGGGGGGGCCGGCGGGGGGGGGGGGGGGGCGCCGGAAAACAAGTCGGTCGCGCGGCGGGGGGGGTGGGG